>JAIQEX010000038.1 GCA_020073615.1 Terriglobia bacterium | reverse complement strand
TTCTCGCGCTCTTTGCGCTCCTCGTCGGAATAGAAGCGCGCCTTTTCGAACTCGTGGTTGGCGATGGCGTTTTCCATGCGGTGCACGATGAACTTGATGCGCTTCTGGATGTCCGCCAGGTCGGCGGGCAGGGTGGTCTGGCGCAGCTTGACGCGCGCCCCGGCCTCGTCGATCAGGTCGATCGCCTTGTCCGGCAGGTAGCGGTCCGGAATGTAGCGGCTGGAGGTGTAGACCGCCGTCTCGATGGCGTCGTCGGTGTAGGCCACGGCATGGAATTTCTCGTAGCGGTCCTTGATGCCGAACAGGATCTTGATGGCGTCCACCTCGTTCGGCGGCGGCACCTTGACCGCCTGGAAGCGCCGCTCGAGCGAGCGGTCCTTCTCGATCGATTTGCGGAACTCCCCCGGCGTGGTGGCGCCGATGCATTGGATCTCGCCGCGGGAAAGCGCCGGCTTCAGGATGTTGGCGGCATCGAGCGACCCTTCCGCCGAGCCGGCCCCCACCAGGGTATGCAGCTCGTCGATGAAGATGATGGCGTTCTGGTTCTCCATCAGCTCCTTCATGATGGTCTTCAGCCGCTCTTCAAACTGGCCGCGATACTTGGTGCCGGCCACGATGAGCGACAGATCGAGCGCCAGGATGCGCTTGTCGGCCAGGAAGGAGGGCACGTCCCCCTCGGCGATGCGTTGCGCCAGCCCCTCGACGATGGCGGTCTTGCCCACCCCCGGCTCGCCGATCAGCACCGGGTTGTTCTTGGTGCGGCGGCACAGGATCTGCACCACCCGCTCCAGCTCGTAATCGCGCCCCACCAGCGGATCGAGCGTGTTGTCCATGGCGGATTGCGTGAGATCGCGGCTGAATTCCGCCAATAGCGAGCTCTCCTTGGGCCGCGCCGAGGCCACCTTCTCGCTTTGCGAACGCGCCAGCTCCTCGCGGATGGTGGAAAGCCGCAGGCCGCGCTCGTGCAGGATCTCGGCGGCGAAGCACTTCTCCTCGCGCAGCAGGCCCAGCAGCAGATGCTCGGTGCCGATATGCTTGTGATTCAGCCGCTCCGCCTCTTCGGCGCCGTAGGCCAGGACGCGTTTGCACTCGTGGCTGAGGGGCAGATCCACGGAGGTCGAGACCTTTTCCCGAATCGTGGTGTGGCCTTCGATCTGTTTGCGGATCGACTCGACCGCCGCGTGCGACCGCAGGAACCGGTTGGCCAGCGCCTTGTCTTCGCGCAACAGGCCGAGCAGCAGGTGTTCGGTCTCGATGAAGGGACTCCCGAACTGGCTGGCCTCGTACCGCGCGAAGAAGATCACCCTCCGCGCCTTCTCCGTGTATCGCTCAAACATAAAGTGACGCCCCCTATGACTAAAGATACTCCGGACCGGTCTCCGGTGGCGAACCGGCCGGCCCGGCCGGCGCCAGTACGCCCTTCTCCAGGCTCAAAACCCGGTCGCAACGGCGTGCGAACGACAGGTTGTGCGTAACCAGGACCGACGTGAGCTGGTGCGAACGATGCAGGCCTTCGAGGAGCTCGAAGATCATCTCACCAGTCCGGAAGTCCAGGTTGCCGGTAGGCTCGTCAGCCAGCAGCACCGCGGGCTTGCCCACCAGCGCCCGTGCCAGCACCGTCCGCTGCTGTTCCCCGCCCGACAACTCTCCGGCGCGGTGCGCAGACCGCGCGCCCAGACCCACTTCATCCAACCTCGCCCGCGATTCGGAAGCGGCGCGCGCCCGCGGCCAGCCCCGAATCAGCAACGGCATCATCACGTTCTCCAACGCCGTAAACTCGGGAAGGAGATAGTGAATCTGCCAGACAAACCCTATTTCCCGGTTGCGAAAATCCGCCCGTGCCGGCTCAGCGAGTCCTGAAATCTCTGTTCCCTGGTAGTATATCGTACCGTTCGAAGGCCTGTCCAGACCGCCCAGCAGGTGCAGGAGCGTCGATTTTCCGGAGCCGGACTCGCCCACCAGCGCCAGCATTTCGCCGCGGTACACCTCGAGATCGAGTTGCGCGAACACCACCAGGCTGGAGGAGCCGGACTGGTATCGTTTCTCCAGATCGCGGACGCGGATATAGGGGTCGGACATCCCTCTGGTTACGATAACGCAAGTGCCGGCTCCAAAAAGGACCGCACAAAAAAAACCGGCCCCGCAAACCACGCGCGGCCGGCTCTTTCAGGAGCGGCAAGACGGTTCCGGATTCTAGAACACGTAGCTGACGCCCACCATGGGCACGAAATCGTGCAGCAGGGCGCCGTACTTCGCGCCCGGCGCGGGAGCGATCAGTTGCGTGGGAAAGGCGGTGATGTAGTCGCGAAACTCCACCCGCAGGTTCATGCGGGGGGAGAGGGAATGCTTCATCCCGGCGCCCACGCTGGCCATGGGCTTCATGGCTTGCGTTTGCGTGAAGTAACCGAACTGGCTCATGGGCAGGAAGGCCGCCGGCTGGCCCGTTCCGCGAAACACCTTCAGCCCGCCGCCCAAGGCCGCGAAGTACTGCGTGCGCGAGCCGCGCCGGCTGGTGTGCAGGAGCAGGTCGTAATGGATCGCGTGCGCGTTGCCGGAGAACGTCCCGCTGGAGTTCGCGCTCTTGATCTGCAGGTTGCTTTGCAGGTAGGCATAGTGCAGCTCGCCGCTGAGGTGGGGGTACAGGTTCTGCCCGGCGAATGCGCCGGCGGCGAAGCCGTTCTGGAAGCCGGCGGTAGCGGCGCCGGCGGGGCTCGATACCGACACGTTGCTCAGGAACCCGGCGCCCCCCGCGCCTCCCAATTCCCATTGCTGCGCCAGGCCGGCGCCCGCCGAGGCCAATAATAGAATCGAAATGCCAAGCGTTCTCATGTGCATCTCCTGCTATTTGACGACCCGCACGTTGAGCGTGGTCGAATTACCCTGGTTGATGGTGAGCGGGACGCTCAGGCCCTGGGGCACGTTGCCCGGAACGAAAACGTTGATCTGGTACACGCCCACCCAGCCCGGCGCCAGGCCGGCATACATCACGTCGAGCGGAACCCCGCCCAGGGTGACCGTGGGGACGATCACCGCCAGCGGCAGCGGATCGGACGGCGCCGGCATTCCCGCGTCGACTTCCGGAGATGTCCGCCCCAGCCCGGTGGCGTAAATGGTGATGATATCGTTGGGCCGGATGGGGTTGGTGGGCGTCACCAACTGGTTGTTTTGGGCGCGCACCATGGTGGCCAGCCCGGTCTCCGGGCCGGCGGTGCCCGACCGGAAAACGCTGGGCGCGGCGGGCAGAATGGTGAAGTAGAAGTTATCGCTGATGCCGCCCGGCGTGCGCAGGGTCATGGTGGCCTTGCCGTCCACGTTGAATGGGATCTGCCCGTTGATCTGCTGCGGGGATACGAACAGCATGGGAACCGGCACGCCGTTGATGGTCAGGCACGACGAGCCGAGCGCGGTGGGCAGCGGGATCTGCTTGGTGGCGATGTTGGTGGGGCTCATCTGGCTGCCCCACACGCTGATCAGGCCGCCCGGCGCCACCGGCTGGTTGCCGTCGGCGGCATTGGTCACGGCGCTGAGTTTGGGCGGCGCCACCGCGGCGTCGTAGTTCCAGGGCAGCACGGTGAAGCCGCTGGTGCTCAGGGAAATGATTGCACTGCGGTCGTAGAGTGGCGCCAGGGTGCGCGTGAAGGGCCAGGCGGTGGAGGGAACCAGCGGCGCCTCCGCCATCTTGCTGGGCTTGGGGCTGACGTTGCTCTGCGTCGGATCGATGCGCTCCATGACGCCGGGGCTGGTGACCGCCGCCGTGGTGGTGCGGAATCCCCACTGGTCCACGAACGAGAAGCCCGAGGAGGCGCCCGACGTGCTCTGCAGCGTGCCCGACGGAACCAGCGAGGCGTTCAGCAGATGATTGTCCACCAGGAAGGAGTCGTAGCTGGAGGCCGCGAACGCCCCGCCGAGCCTCGAGAAATCCTTGCGCGAAACCGTGAAGGTGTCGGCGTTGGCATTGTACAGCAGGACGTTGCCGTCGGGCGAGGCCACCAGAATGGCGCCACCGTTGGGAGCGGGCGCCAGCACCGATGAGGCGCTGATGCTGTTCTCGTAAATCCCCAGGCTGGAGAGCTGCGTGGCGGTGTGCGTGGGCAGATCCACGCGGTCGATGACCCCCGGGCCGCCCACCCCGGTGATATTGCGCGCCACCGCCAGCAGCGCCTTGCCCGAGGCCGCGATGGACCGCGGATAGTGGCCCGCCGGGAACAGAATCGGCGCCTGCCGCTCCAGGGTGTCCAGATCCCAGACGAAGGCCAGTTGCGAGTTGTCGTGTCCCACGATCAGGTAGCGCCGGTCGAAGCTGATGGCCATCTGCGTGGGCGTGGTGGACGTGCGCAGCGCCGCGATCTGCGCGTAGGAGACGCCGTCAAACACCAGGACTTGGTTCAGGTCCTGCTGGAGGACGTAAAAGCGGCTGCGCACCGGATCGGCCAGGACATCCGCCAGCGCGCCGGAAACCACAAACACCGTGCCCCGCTGGTCCACATCCTCGTTGTTCACCAGCAGCCGTACCGGCAATGGAAGATTGACCGCCGTGGAGGAGGAAAGCTGGAGTTGGACCGCGGTTGTGCCGTTGGCGCCCTGAAAGGCGTTGGGGTCCACTTGGACCTGCACGGTGGCGGGGGTGACGCCGCTCGCCGGCGAAATGGTCACGCCCGTGGTGTTGCTGCCGATCGAGAAATCCGTATGGCCGCCGCCCGGATCGGTGACTGTCAGGTACTGGGAAATCACGCGGCGGTCGCAGAAACTACCGCTCACCAGGATGTCCCGTTGCAGCGCCGCCACGCGGTGATATTGATTCAGCGAGCCCACCGGCAGCACCATCACGCCGCTGTCCGATACCGTGTACAGCACCTTGCGCGCGGAGTCGAGAATGGATCGCCCGGTGATGTTCTCGGGAATGGCCAGTCTTTCTTCGACCGTCAGGTTGTCCGCCGCCAGGATGGACAACACCGGCGCCGTGCCGCTGTTGGCGGTGACGATCTGGGCGTAAATGACGCCGCCCTTGTCGTCAATGGCATTGCCGCCGACATTGACCGAATCCACCGCGTTGGGGAACTGGGCCGTGTCGTTGGCCTGCGCGTCGATGCGGTACATGCCCACCATGCTCCACGAGCCGTCGGCGGCCACGCTGAGGCGCGGCAGCGGCTTGGGCGTGGCCACCACGCCGATGGCCGACAACGATTCGTCCGGCGAGAACGGCCCCGTCCGTTTGATGGCATAGCGGTAAATCGCCTGTCCCGCCCCGTTGTCGGCTACCCCGTAGGCGAAGTTGCCGTCGGCGGAGGTGGAGACCGCGGCGGCGATCACCTTGGTGGGAAAGGTCGCCAGCGGGGCCGGCAGCGTGGACGCCAGGTTGGCGAAGGTATTCAGCACGCGGATCACCCCGGTCACCGGATCGAACCGCAGCAGGCTGGTGGTGGTCACGATGAATGCCTCGCCATTGGCCATGAACGCCGCGCCCAGGGGCGGATCGCCGGTGACGAAGGTCTGCCGCGTATTGTCGTTCAGGTTGATCAGCGTGAGCGAGTTCTTGCTCGGATCCGGCGGAGTGTAGTTGCCGAAATGCGCGATCAACAGAAACTGCCCGTCCGGAGAGACCGTCAGGGCGCCGGGCTGGGCCGCCACGTTCATGGAACTCCGGATGGAGAAGTCCGCCGTCGACATGACTTCGATGCGGTTGGCCGTGAAGTTCGCGATGTACAGCAGCCCGCGCGATTCATCCAGGGCGATATCGGAGGCGTGCCCGCCAATGGGAACTACCGTTCCGAAGCCGGCAGCCGTCGCGGGCGCCGCAGCGCTCGTGAGAGCCGCCGCGAGCGCGATCGGGATCAGGAAACGTTTCGAGCGCATAAGAAGGGTCTTCGAACGTTACGATTAAATGCCCGCGCGGCGCTGCAATCAATAATCGAAATGGCTAATAAATACGCCATTACCAAAGTTAGCCGTGTATTTCCGTGAATTTACCCGTATACTGCACGCGTGAGAAAAGGGCCGCCCCCGCCTGCGCAAGCCGCTCCGAGGGCTGTCCGGAATGTCTGGCCATGACGAAATCCTTATTCAAATCGATTCCATTTTGTATTCTGCCGGCGCTCCTGGCGGCCTTCGCCCCGGCCGGCCGCGCGCAGAGCCAGGGCACGGCCACGCGCATCACCACCGTGCCCGCCGGACTCTCATTCCTGGTCGACGGGCAGTCCCTCAGCGGCGCCGTCAGTCCCATCTGGGCCACCGGCAGCAAGCACACCCTGGAGGTCGCGCCGCCCACCCAGGTGAGCGGGGACGGCACGCGCTACGAGTTTCAAGGCTGGGAAACGTCCGCCGGAGCTCTTCCCGGCAATCCCGCGACCGTCACGGGCGATCCCGCGGTTACCGAATATCGCGCGGTGTTCTCCTCGTCGGGCTTTGCGCTTTCCATCCGTTTCTTTCGCTGCGACACGGGGTTGACCTGCGCCAATCCCCCGGGCACGGTGACGGTCAACGGCACCCCTTACACCCGGGACACCACCGTGTTTATGGCCGGCAACGCGGTGCTGACGGCGACGCCCAATGCGGGGTCGGTATTTGGCGGCTGGCAGACGCCGTTCACGGCGGCCGGGCAACTGATTACCAGCGGCCAGTTGACGGTGAACGTGGACCGGGCGATGGCGGTGGAAGCGATTTTCCTGCCGGCACAGCCGATCTCCTTTTATACCGACCCGCCGGGACTCGCGGTCTATGTCGACCGGTTGCAGATGGTGACTCCCGCGGTCGTCGAGTGGGGGGCCGGCACGGCACACGCTATCGGCGCCGTCACGCCGCAGATGGATCACCGGGGATCGTGGGTATTCTCCTCGTGGAGCGACGGCGGCGCCCCGACGCACGCCGTCCAGTTGCCCGTCAACGGCCAGCAGTTCACCGCCACCTATGTCCCCGGCGCCTCCGTCGCCATCGCGACCTCACCCTTCGGCTTGCACGTGAAAGTAGACGGCCATGATTTGCCGGCTCCTTACTATTACCTCTGGGGCCTCGGCCAGACCCATCATCTGGATGTGGCGGCGCAGCAGATCGACACGCAGGGAAAGCCCTGGCAATTCACCGGATGGTCCAACGGAGCCGCCGCCACCGCGCAGGATTTCACCGTTCCCGATGCCGCCCTCGATGGCGGCGCCACCCTGACTGCCAACTTCAGCCCCTTGGGCCGGCTCACCGTCAACAGCGCGGTTTCCGGTTTCGTGGTTACGGTGGACGGCGCGGCCTGTGCGATCCCCTGCGACCTCATACGGCCCATCGGGACCAAGGTCCTCCTCAACGCGCCGGCTTCCATTCCCGCCGGAGATGGCGCGCGGCAGGACTTTCTGGGATGGTCGAACGGTCCGGCGGCGGCCGAGTGGACCGTCACGCTGGGCGACGATCCCATCGCCATAAGCCCGAATTACCACCTCATGAACCGCCTCTCCGCGGCCGCGGCTCCGCCCGAGGGCGCCTCCTGGAAAATGGCGCCCGCCTCGCCCGACGGCTTCTATGACTCCCAGACCACGGTCGACGTGAGCGTCGCGGCGCTGCCCGGCTATCGGTTCCACCGTTGGACCGGTGACCTGTCGGGAACCGCTCCCAACGGCTCCCTGGCCATGCTGGCGCCGCGCGCCATCGTGGCCCAGCTCGATAAGGTGCCCTACATCGCCCCCGCGGGCGTAAGCAACGCCGCCGGGGTCACCCCCCAGGCCGCGGTCGCGCCCGGTTCGGTGGTCTCGCTCTACGGCGCCAGCCTGGCCTCGGATACGGCCACCGGCCCGGACAGCCCGCTCGCGCAAACTCTGGTGGGCGCCACCGTGCGCATCGGCGACCGGCTGCTGCCGCTCTACTTCGTCTCCCCGGTGCAGATCAATTTCGAACTGCCGGCGGATATCCCCGAAGGGCCGCAGACGCTGCTCGTCAGCGCGCTCGGGCTGTCCGACGTGCGCGCCGATTTCAACGTGGTCCGCAACGCCCCCGGGCTGTTCCAGCAACTGTGGGACGGCCAGGCCTACGCCGTGACGCTGCACGAGGATGGCTCCCTGGTCACGCCCGATTCCCCGGCGCGGCGCGGGGAATTGCTGACCGTGTATGGAACCGGGTTCGGCCCCACTGACCCCCTGCGCACGGAAGGATTCGCCATCCCCAAGACGCCCCCGTTCCTGTTGCGGGACGCCGCCCGCGTGCTCGCTGGCGACGCCGTAATCGTCCCCGAGAGCGCTTTTGCCGTCCCCGGCCGCGTGGGAATCGACGCCGTACAGTTCCGCCTGGGCGATGGCACGCCCTCCGCCACGAACCTGTCCTTCCATCTGACCGTCAACGGCCAGGACAGCAACACGCTGCTGCTGCCGGTGGAATAAAGGCGGGGGCTGGGGCTGAGTAAACGCGGGGCTGGGGGCTAGGGGCCGGGGGCCAGGGAAAGGAAGCTCGCTTCGCTCGCACTGTTGTTTGCAAACGGCGCGAGCGAAGCGAGCTTCCTATCCCCAGTCCCCAGCCCCTAGCTCCCAGCCCCCCAAGAAAATGCCCGCACTCTCGTGCGGGCATTTCTTTGCACGTAGGTGTAACCTTATTGCGTCAAAAGCCACAGAAACCAGAGGCCGGGGTCAGGGTCGGAGAGAGCGGCGAGAGCAAAGGAGCTTCCTATCCCCAGCCCCCAGCCCCCAAAAAAATGCCCGCACTCTCGTGCGGGCATTTCTTTTGCAGGTAGGTGTTCCCTTATTGCGTCAAAAGCCACAGAAACCAGAGGCCGGCGTCAAGGTCGCAGAGAGCGGCGAGCGAAGCGAGCTTCCAGCCCCTAGCCGCCGCCTTCCTAGTAATGCCGCGAGGCCACGGGGCGCAGGGGAATGGGGAAACGGACCGGGGCATCGGCGCGCTCGGCCGGCCGCTCCAGCACCAGCGAGCGCAGTCCCGGCATGGAGGCCCGCTGCCCCTTCTCGCCCACCGGCAACTGGCCGGTGGTGAGGTTCTTCAAGCCGAACAGCGCCAGTTCAAAGCGGTCCTTCACGCCGACTTTCTGGAACAGCCGCGAAAGGTAGACCTTTACGGTGCCCTCGGAGATCATCAGCGTGGTGGCGATCTCCTTGTTCTTCAACCCCTGCGAGAGCAGGCTCACCAGTTGCCCCTCGCGCTGCGTGAGCGCCACCCGGCGCGCACACAGGAAGCTGTCGGTCAGCGCCTTCTCAAACCAGAGTTCTCCCCCCTGGACCTTCAGCAGGCACTTGACCTGCAACTCGGTGGGCAGGGTCTTGCGCAGGATGCCGCGCACGCCCAGTCCCATGGCCTGGAACGCCAGCTCCGTGGAGATGGAATTCACCCAGAGCACGATCCTGCTGTTGGTCATGAGGTGCTTCATATCGCTGAGCACGGCGAAGGTAATCTCGGGGGTCAGGTCCATCAGGACCAGGTCCGGCGCGCCGGTGGTCAACTGTTCCATGAGGCAACCCACGGTGGCGCAGGTGGGCAGCAGGTCGAAACCCTCCACTTGCCGCAGCACCGATTCGAGCCCTTTCGCCAGGATCGGTTCGTCGCTATAGAGAAGAATCCGCGTCATGTTCTGCACCTTTCAGGCAGCCCGAGGCCTATCGGGAGGAGGGCCTCCGGGATTATATTTTAAGATCTGTTTCTCCTGAATTTTCCGACTATTTACTTCGGTTGTCAATAACAATTTGCAAAAATGTGAGGAAAATAGACGGTAAATGTGGCCACATACGGGCTGGCCGGAGCCGCGCGAAAGACTTGTCATACATCGTAACCGCAATAGTTCTAGTGTGTTACAGCTGGGCGGTGCGGGCCCGGGGAATGCCCGTAAAATCCCCCGAATTAACCGGTTAATTCTCGTTTAATAACCCTCCCGCAGCTAACTGTGTCTACTGCCGCCGTCCGCCGGCGCGCGGCGGAGGCGCGGGAAGGGGCTGGCGGCGGGGCTTCCGGTTACCGGTGATAACCTTCGGGAACAGCGGGATATAGCCCATTTACGATATTGATACCGAAGTATTTGCGGGCTAAATTCACCAATGTCGCCCAAGGAAATGAGAACCATCAACCGGCGCGAGAGCCCGCGAATCGACATCGAGCTCCGATGCCACGTCACTTCGCCCGCCCTCTGGGTGCAAAGCGCGATGTACACGGAGAACATCAGCCGCGGCGGGATTCTGGTCGCCTGGCGGGGACCGCACGCGCTGGTGCCGATGCCGGGCATCGGTCAGATCCTGACCATTGAAATCGAATTGCCGGCCAGCCACGGATTCGGCCGGAAGTGCATCCACTGCCAGGGAACGGTGACCCGCGTGTCGGACGGGCAACCGGACGGTCCGCGCGTGGCGCTGCAAGTGAATTACATGGATTTTCGCTCGTTCCAGGATCGTCTTCGCACCCTGGCGGCCGAGCCGCCCGGAACGAGCTCGTGGATGGCGTGACCGCCATGCAAGCCGAGCGAACCCAATTCGCGGTCAGACTGCTTCCGTCGCTGACGGACTTCGCCTTCCTTGCGCCCATGGGGATCCTCTTCAGCCGGATGGGGGGAACCAAAACTCTGTTGGGCGACTGCGATACCGGCTGGCACATTCGCACCGGCGAATGGATCCTGGCCCACCGCGCGGTCCCCACCCACGACGTGTTTTCCTTTTCCAAGCCGGGCGGCGACTGGTACGCCTGGGAATGGTTGTCGGACGTTCTGTTCGCCGGGCTGAACTCGTGGGGCGGTCTCGCCGCCGTGGTGCTGTTCAGCATCCTGCTGATCTCGTTCACCAACGTGCTGCTGTTCCGGCTGGTACGCAGGAAGGCGAACCCGCTGCTGGCGATTGCCGTCACCCTGATGGCGGCGGCCGTCTCCTCCATCCACTGGCTGGCCCGGCCGCATCTGTTCACGCTGTTTTTCCTGGTGCTGTTCTATTTCGCGCTGGAAGAGGTGCGCGAGGGGCGGCCGCGGCTCGCGGGAATTCCCTACCTGGCGATCCTGCCGCTGGCCACCATCCTCTGGACCAACCTCCACGGCGGGTTTTTCGTGGGCATTCTGGCGATCGGGGCGTATGGCGCCGGCGAGCTGCTGGCGGTGTTGTTTTCCTCCGGCGGGCGGACGTGGCGACCGGCCTGGCAGCGGGCCCGCGCCCTTTTTCTGAGCGCGCTTGCCTGCCTGGCGGCCAGCCTGGTCAATCCCTACTTCTATCGCCTGCACGTGCACATGGCGAAGTACCTGGGCGATCCGTACAATTCGCAGCACATCATGGAATTCCTGTCCCCCAGCTTCCACCATCCCACGGCCATTTTCTTCGAGGTGCTGCTGGCGCTGGCGGTGGCGGCGGCGATCTGGAACCTGTCGCAGAAGCGCTTCCCCGAGGCTCTGCTGCTGCTGGTGTGGGCGCACGGTGCGTTGCTGGCGGCGCGCAATATTCCGATCTTCGCGATTGCCGCGGCGCCCGCGGTGGCGGCGGCCGTCGAGGACTGGTTCGCGCGCCTGCCGCGCCTCGACGTGGCCGCATGGCTGCGCAGTGCGGCCGCGCGATTCAACGCCCTGGCGGCCGATATGGGCGAGACCGACGCCCTCGGCCGCTGGCACCTGGTGAGCGCCGCCGCCGTGGCGCTGGTCGCGGCTCTGCTGTATGCGCCCCACCCGCCCGCCTCGTTCCGCCCCGAATTCGACCCGAAATCCTATCCCGCCGCCGCTCTCCGGACGCTCCGCAGCGATCCGGCGGCGCGCATCTTCACCGACGACGAGTGGGGCGATTACCTCATCTGGCGCCTGTATCCGGGCCACCAGGTGTTTGTCGACGGGCGCAGCGATTTTTACGGCGACGATTTCGAAAACAAGTTCATGGACGTCCTGAGCGTGAAGTACGGCTGGGAAAAGACCCTGGCCCGTTTCGGCGTGAATACCATCTTGCTGCCCCCCAACGCCGCGCTGGCCGGCGCGCTGAAGGAATCCAGCCGCTGGCGCGTGGTTTATGACGATGGCGTGGCGCTGATTTTCCGGCCTTTGCAGAAGGCCGCGGGGGAAACGATTTCCGTTGCCCGGGCGGGCGGCGGAGCAGGCCGTGATCGCGAGGTCACGAAAACCGAGGCTTGTGATCGCGCGATCACAGAGAAGAAACCAAAAACATAGGAGCGAACATTATGACGTTTTTGCGTAATTTTTGGAACGACGATCAGGGACAGGATCTTATCGAATACACCCTGCTCCTGGCGTTCGTGGCGCTGGCTTCCGCGGCCCTTTTTCTGGGCGCGGGCGGTCAGATTAAGGGGATCTGGTCAAAATCCAACAGCCAGTTGGTCGCGGCCAACACGGGGTTCTAGAAACCGGGGGAGGGGCGGGCCGCGCTTTCCTTCGGTCATTCCCCTCCCGCTTCCGTAGAGCTTGCCAGGGTGGACGATGCGGGCGGCATGAGCGCGCTCGAGCGAAGCAACTAACGGCCGGGGGGGAGGATCGCGGGCGGTCTTCCCAGCCAGGCGGGAACGGAAACAGGCAATGAACAAAAGATTTTTGGGCGTTTTGGTTTTCGCAACAGTGGTGGCCGCGGTCGGGGGACTGCTCACCTACCGGTTCCTGATCAGCCGGCAGCAGTCCGCCAAGGCGGCGCCCACGGTGCGCATCGCCCTGGCGGCGCGCGATCTGCAGGTGGGCTCGGTGTTGAAGGAAGAGGACATCCAGCTCGCCGACTGGAGCGGTGCCGTGCCGGTGGGCGCGACCAACCGCGCCGTGGAGTTGAAGGGACGGGGAGTCATGACGGCCATGTATGCCAAGGAACCGATCATCGAGTCGCGTCTGGCCCCTCCGGGGGCCGGCGGCGGTCTGGCCATGATGATTCCCAACGGCATGCGCGCCATGGCCCTCCAGGTGAACGATGTGGTGGGGGTGGCCGGATTCGTGGTGCCCGGCATGCATGTCGACGTGCTGATTTCCGGGAGCGGACCGACGGGCAACGCCGGTCTGGGGACGCTCACCAAGACCCTCCTGCAGAACATCGAGATTCTCTCGGCCGGCCAGGACTTCCGGAAGGATGCTGAAGGCAAGCCGATTCCCGTCGCCGTGGTGAACGTGCTGGTCACCCCGGCCCAAGCCGAGATCCTGAGCCTGGCCAGCAGCTCGACCAGCATCCGCCTGGTGCTGCGCAATCCGCTCGACAAGGAGGAGTCCAAACCGCCGGGGACGGCGCTGGCCTACCTGTTCGCGGGCGGCGCCAAGAGGCTTCCCGAGGCGTCCGCGGAACGGCCTCCGGCGCGTCCGCGCACGGCCCCGGCCGCCCCCCGGCCGCTGGCGCAGGAATTGCCGCCGGCCAGGAAGGAGACCCCCTTCGTCATGGAGATCATCTCGGGGGTCAGCAAGAGCGAAACCAAGTTCGACAACAAAGGGGAGGGTAAGTAGGTGTCCAGATACCCGCATCTCGCAAAGCTTCTGCCGCTGGCGGCGTCCATCTGCCTGCTGGCGCCGCTGCCCGCCCGCGCGGCGCAGCAGCCCGACGACCGGCCGCAGAGTGCGTCCGGCGCCGACGCCCAAGCCGCGCAGCCGCCGGCCGCCGGCCTGAGCGGAAAGCTGACCGTGACGGTCGGCAAATCGCTCACCATCGACAGCCCGCTCAAGATCAAGCGTCTTTCCACGGCCAACGGGAACCTGGTCGAAGCGGTAGCCATCGGGCCCAAGGAAGTTCTCATCAACGGAAAAGCGCCCGGAGAAACTTCGCTCATCATCTGGCAGGAGAACGATACCCGGCTGATGTACGATCTGACGGTGCGCATAAGCCCGATCCGCCTGAACGCGGTGCGGGAGCAGATCGCGCGCGACTTCCCCGACGCCGATATCAGCGTCACTTTTGACAACGACACGCCTTTCGTGCGCGGCACGGTGAAAGACGTGACTTCCGCCGACCGCGTGATGGCCATCGTCGCCACGCTGGGCAAGGGCGTCAACCTCCTGCGGGTAGACGTTCCTCCGGTGGAGCCGCAGATTCTGCTGAAGGTGCGCTTCGCCAACGTGTCCCGCACGGCCACCCTGGACCTGGGCTTTAACCTGGCCACGGGCGCCTTCAACCAGTCGACCGCCGTCGGCACCGGCGCGCCGCTCAGCTCCGATGGCGCGCGCTCGTTCAGCCTGGGGAGCGCGGTCAATATCTTCATGTTCCGCAAAGACCTGAACCTGGTGGCGGCCCTGCAGGCCCTGGAGGGCAAGCACCTGCTGGAGACGCTGGCGGAACCGAACCTGCTGGTGATCAACGGCACCCCGGCTCACTTCCTGGCCGGCGGCGAATTCCCGTATCCCATGGTTCAGCCCAGCGCCACGGGAACCTCGGTCACGGTGGCGTTCCGCGAGTATGGCATTCGCCTCAATTTCCTGCCCGTTATCACCCCGCGGGGCACCATCCGCATGCAGGTGGCGCCGGAGGTGAGCTCGCTCGACTACAGCAACTCGGTCACCCTCCAGGGCTTCGTCATTCCGGGCATCTCCGAGCGGCGGGTGCAGACCGAGGTGGAGCTGGAGTCCGGGCAGAGCTTCGTCATTGCCGGCCTGCTGGACAACGCCACCCAGGACAACCTGTCGAGGATCCCCGGCATCGGAAGCATTCCGCTTCTGGGAAAGCTGTTCCAGACCAAGAACGTCAGCCGCACCAACTCCGAGCTCCTGATCGTGATCACCCCGGAGATCGTGCGGCCCATCCCGGCGCAGCAGCCCGTGCCGGAGCTGAAGTATACCGTTCCTTTCATGAAGAGCAACAGCAACATCCCCATGCAGCAGCCGGGCATGGACAAGACCGGGCCGGTGGCGGTGCATCCTCCCGCCGACAGCATCCCCATCGAACAACTGATCCAGCAGCAGCAGAAGGGGCAAGCGGCGCCCGCGCCCAGCATGCCGCAGTATCAACTGGTGCCCGTGCCCGCCGCGCCGCCATCGTTGAACCCCGGCTTGACGCCCACTCCGGCGGGGAGCGGCGCCGCGGGCGCCGCAACGGTGAAGTAAGCGGTAGATCGGGAGACCTGGCATGTATCCGTTGACCATCGGGATGGCGATCGAAAACCGGGACCTGTGGGAGCAGGCGCAAGCCTGCCTCTCGGGCCTGCCATTCCGGGTCATCGTCGAGCACCAGGACATCGGCGACGTCAGCAACTTTCTCGACCGCCTGGAGCGCATGCGGCCCGATGTCGTGCTGGTGGATATCAGCTCCTGGCGGGAACCGCTCGAGGGGCTGGTCGCTTCCATCCGCAACGCCATCGGCGATCCGATGATCATTGCGCTGAACCACACCGCCGACAGCGAGTCGATTCTCTCATCGATGCGCGCCGGCATCAACGAATACCTCTATCCCCCCCTCCAGGAATCGCTCAAGCGGGCGCTCGAGAAGCGCTCCGCTGATCGCAGCCGGCGGCGCGACGGCGGCGCCAAGAGCGGCGGCAAGAGCTTCGCCTTCTTCTCCGCCAAGGGGGGGTGCGGCGCCACCACCATCGTCTGCCACGTGGCCGCCGAGCTCGGCCGCCTCAACCAGAAGGTTCTGCTGGCCGATCTCGATCTCGACGCCGGTATGGTCGGGTTCATCACCAAGACCAAGTCGGTATACTCCATCCTCGACGCCGTCAACAACCTGCACCGGCTGGACATTCACTACTGGAAAGCGCTGGTGTCCAACGGCATTCCGGGCGTGGAAATCGTGGCCTCGCCTTTGGCCCTGGGTTCCAAACAACAGCCCAAGGACGAGCAGGTGCGCCACGTTCTGGCCTTCGCCCGCCCGCACTACGATTGGACCCTGGTGGACCTGGGACGCGGCCTGAGCCATCTGGCCATGGCCGCCCTCGAGGAGATCGACGAGGCCTGCCTGGTGACCACGCTGGAAGTCCCGGCGCTGCACCAGGCCAAACAGATCATTCAGACTCTGCTGGACGGCGGCTACGGAAAGAACCGCATCCGCCTGATCCTCAACCGTTCCCCCAAGCGCCTGGAGATTTCCCCCGGCGAATTGGAAAAGATGCTCGGAACCCCGATCTTCAGCATGGTCCCCAACGACTACCCGGAGTTGTACGAAACCTACGCCGAGGGCCGCATGCTGAACCGCAGCTCGGAACTGGGCAAACACATGGCCCGGCTGGCCGTGAAGCTGACCAGCCTGGAAGACGAAACCTCGGCCAAGCCGGGGAAAAAGCGCTTCGGACTGTTCGGCTAAGGAGAAACGCAAATGCCCGTCGCTCTGGACTCGGTAACGAAGCACGGTGAGAACCGGGACGCCGGCTGGGTGAACCGCCTCTTCGCCAAGGAAGGGTACTCGCCCGAATACCAGGAGCTGAAGTTCACGCTCCATCGCAAGCTGCTCGACCGGATCAATCTGGAGGCGCTCTCGTCGATGGCCGGCGACCGCGTCCGCGCCGAGATCCGCGCCGCCGTCGCCAAGCTGGTGGACGAAGAGAAGACGCCCCTCTCCCTGGTGGAAAAAGACCGCGTGATCGAGGAGATCCTGGACGAAGTCTTCGGCCTGGGGCCCCTCGAACCGCTGCTCCAGGATCCCACCATATCGGACATTCTGGTCACCACGCCGCGCCTGGTGTACGTGGAGCGCGGCGGCAAGCTGTACCGCACCCCGGTGGAATTCAAAGACGACGCCCACCTGCTGCGCATCATCGAAAAGATCGTGTCGCGCGTGGGCCGCCGCGTGGACGAATCGTCGCCGCTGGTGGATGCGCGCCTGCCCGACGGCTCGCGCGTGAACGCGGCCATCCCGCCGGTGGCCGTGGACGGCCCCCTGCTCTCCATCCGCCGTTTCGGCCGCCACGCCCTCAAGGGCGAGGACCTGGTGGCCAAGCTGTCCCTTACCGAAGGCATGCTGGAGCTCCTGAAGTCCTGCGTGAAGGCGCGCCTCAACATCCTGATCTGCGGCGGAACCGGCTCCGGCAAGACCACGCTGCTCAACGCGCTCTCTTCCTACATTCCCGAAGACGAGCGCATCGTGACCATCGAAGACGCGGCCGAGCTGCGGCTCCAGCAGACCCACGTGGCGCGCATGGAAACCCGCCCCGCCAATGTGGAAGGCACGGGCGCCATCCACATCCGCCAGCTGGTGATCAACGCCCTCCGTATGCGCCCGGACCGCATCATCGTCGGCGAAGTCCGCGCCGAGGAGGCCCTCGACATGCTCCAGGCCATGAACACGGGCCACGACGGGTCGCTCACCACCATTCACGCCAACACCCCCCGCGACGGGCTGGGACGCCTCGAGGTGATGGTGGGCATGGCCAACGCCAACATGGGGGTGCGGTCGATTCGCCAGCAGATTGCCTCGGCGGTGGATCTGTTCGTGCAAACTTCCCGTTTCAGCGATGGCACGCGCCGCATCACCCACATCACCGAGGTGATCGGCATGGAGCAGGACATCATTACCTTGCAGGACATTTTCCTGTTTGAAAAGACCGGTATCACCGAATCCGGCAGAGTGGTGGGAAGATTCCGGGCCACCGGCATCCGTCCCAAGTTCTACGAACGCCTCAAGGCCTGCGGCATCCTGCTTCCCACGCAGATGTTCCAGACGGTGGTGGAGATCCGATAATGCCCGTCGGCGTGGTGGTATCTTTCGTGGTGGTCTTCGCGCTCACCCTGCTGGCCGTGAGCGTGGCGCTGAAGTTTTTCGATTCCCGCCGCAAGGCGCAGGTGGCGGGGATGCTGCAAACCGCCGCGGGCGAGCCGGTGGTGGCCATCTCCAACCTGCTGAAAGAGATCGACCCCGATAAGCCAACCGGCTTCAAGGCCCTGCTCGCGTCCTTTCACTTTTCCCGCCATGCCCAGGAGCAGATCCAGCAAGCCGGCTTGAACTGGTCCTCTTCACGGCTGGTGGCCGCCATGGGTCTGGCCACGGTTCCCGGCCTGGGCCTAGGCTTCCTGTTTCCCATTATCGGGAACGCCTTTGTCACCGCCATCGTGCTTGGCCTGGCGGCCGGCTCGGCCCCCTATGTCTACGTGCGCCGAAAGCGCGCCAAGCGGCTGGCCACCCTGGAGGAGCAGTTCCCCGACGCGCTCGATTTTCTGGCCCGCTCCATGCGCGCCGGCCATGCCTTCTCCATCAGTCTGGAGATGTTGGGGGAAGAGATGGCCGATCCCCTGGGCCAGGAGTTCCGCGCGCTGTTCAACGAGCAGAACCTGGGGGCACCCCTGGACATTGCGCTGCGCAACTTCAGCACGCGGGTGCCGCTGCTCGATGTGCGTTTCTTCACTTCGTCGGTTCTGCTGCAGAAGCAGACGGGCGGCAACTTGAGCGAAATCCTCACCCGCCTGGCGTACGTGATTCGCGAGCGTTTCCGCCTGAAAGGCCAGGTGAAAGCGGCCAGCGCCCACGGCCGGCTCACGGCCACGGTGCTGACTCTCCTTCCCGTGGCGACCATGCTGTGCCTGCTGGTGGTGGCGCCCGGCTACCTGCAGGGCATGGCGGCCGACTCCGACGGCCGATGGCTGATCGGTGGCGCCATCGTCGCCCAGATCCTCGGCAATTTCTTTATCAAGAAGATCATCAACATCAAGGTGTGACATGAACCATCCCATCCTCCTCGCCGTGATTACCTTTCTGATGTTGCTGGTGGTGCTCAGCGGGGCCGGTTACCGGGTCTTCTTCAAGCCCGGCCGTTTCCTCCGCCAGTTGGGCAGCCCGGTGATCACCGAGGCCGCCCGCAACCGGCTGGTGGATGAGGGCGCCGAGCCGCAGCCCAGCACCCTGGTCACCATGCTGCGCCAGATCGGCGACCGCGTGCCTTCCTCGGAAAGCGATGTGGCCACCTTGCGCGCCGACATGATCCGCGCCGGTTTTCGATCGGAGCACGCCGTGCCCGTGTTCTTTGGCGTCCGCATCCTGACCACCTTGGGCTGCCTGTTTCTGAGCATCCTGATGCAGCCCAACCTTCCGCCCAACCCGGTCATGAAGTTGGCCATGATCTTCTCCGGCTGCGCCGCGGGCTGGGTGCTTCCGCGGTTCTTCCTGCAAAAAAAGGTGCTCAAGCGGCAGGAGATCGTCCGTCTTTCGCTGCCCGATGCTTTGGACCTGATGGTGGTTTCGATCGAGGCCGGATTGGGTTTGGACCAGGCGATCCAGCACGTGGCGCGCGAACTGCAGGTTAGCCATCCGCAGCTCAGTGAAGATTTGTCCCTGGTCACCCTGGAAATGCGCGCCGGAAAGCGCCGCTCCGAGGCCCTGCGCAATCTTGCCGAGCGCACCGGCGAGCCGGAGATCCGCAGGCTGGTCGCCATCCTGATTCAGAACGACCGCTTCGGCACCAGCATGGGTGAGAGCCTGCGCCAGCACTCCGACGCCCTGCGCGTAAAGCGCCGCCAGGAAGCCGAGGAGCGCGCCGGCAAGGTGGGCGTGAAGCTGGTCTTCCCGATTTTCTTTTTCATCCTGCCGTCCATGCTGATTGTGGCGGCTGGTCCCGGAATACTGATGGTCTTCAAGAATTTGTTCCCCATGATGTCGCAAGGGAGCTAGAAAAGGAGCACTACAAACATGAACAACACATTGATTCAGGCCGTGATCTGGCTGGGAGCCGGGGGCGCTTTGTTCGTCTTCCTCAAACGGCGCAAGGCCCGCCGCCAGCACTAGGCGGCCCTCTCTTTTGCGGCCCCCGCCATGCGCCGGCATGCGTGCGGGCGCGGCGGACCGCGGTGTCTGCGCCACAGGCTGCCAGGGGGGCGGCCGCCGGGAGTTCGCATAGGTTTCCAAGGACAAGGAAAGGAGAAACAAATGGACATCGCGGTTCAGTCGGCGATTTGGCTGGGCGCGGGCATTACCCTCATCATGCTGATGTCGCGCCGCCGCAAGCGCCGGACGGTTCGCTAGCCCGGCGCAGTAGCGCCTGGCGCAAGGCTGCGGCCCGGCCGATGGCGCGCGCACGTCCGGGCCTCCCGGCCGGTTACGACACCCCGCGCCCAACAAAATCGGGACGGCGGTTGGCCCTCGGCCGGCGGAGGATCGGGGACGGAGCCGGCGGTCCACGCCCTCCCGGCATTGCCGCCGCCGCGGTAGCCGCGCCCGATCCCGGAATTCCAGGGCGTTCGGTTGGACAATGGTGGGATGCGGCCGCAAAAACGCAATCGCGAAATGAGGACTCCGCCACGTGCGGCGCCGCCCCCATCCACGCTCGCCGCTCTGGGCCGCGGCTGCCGGCCGTATGTGCTGGCTTCGCTCCTGCTGCTGGCGCCCTGCTTCTGGCTGCCCCGCGTGCAGGCGGGCGATCTCTCGAGCCACATCTATAACGCCTGGCTGGCGCAATTGATCGCCAGCGGGCGCGCCCCGGGACTGCAGGTCGTGCGCCAGACCACCAACGTTCTGTTCGATCTGATGTTGAGCGGCCTGTTCCGGCCGCTGGGCGCCGCGGCCGCCCAGCGCATCTCCGTTTCGCTCGCCGTGCTGACATTCGTCTGGGGAGCCTTCGCGTTTGTCTCGGCGGTGGCCGGCCGCCGCTCCTGGCACGTCTTGCCCTGCATTGCCATGCTGGCGTACGGCTGGGTTTTTCACATGGGCTTCTTCAATTTCTATCTGAGCCTCGGCCTGTGTTTCTGGGCCCTGGCGCTGGTCTGGAAAGGGGAGCCGCGCCGCGCCGCCGCCGCCGTTCCCGTTTTTCTCCTGGCCTATGCCGCCCACGCGCTACCCGTGGCCTGGGCTGCCGCCCTGCTGGGATATCTGTGGCTTGCCAGGCGGGTCTCGGCGCGCCGCCGCGCGCACTTGATTCTCGCCATGCTGGCGGCCATGGTGCTGCTCCATGTGGCCGTCGGCCGCATCCTGGCGGCGCGCTGGTCCCTGCAGCAGATCACCATGACGACGGGAGCCGACCAGGTTTGGGTCTTCGACGCCAAGTACTACCCGGTGCTCATCGGACTGCTCCTGTGCTGGGGCCTGCTATTCCTGCGCCTGGTGCGGTTTTCCGGCGCCCGCCAGGTGGTGTCGGACATCCCGTTCCAGTTCTGTGTCCTCAGCGCCGCGGGGGTGTTCATCCTCCCCAGCACCGTGCAGATCCCCGGTTATCACCATGCCCTGGTCTACATCGCCGACCGCATGTCTCTGGGCGTGGGCATCTGCGTCTGCGCTCTGCTGGCGGCGGCGCGCCCGCACGCCCTCGAGCGGTACGCCCCGCTGGTGGTGGCCCTGGTCTTCTTCGGCTTTCTGTATCGCGACGAGCGCGCGCTGAACTCTTTTGAGGACCGCATGCAAGAGGCGGTGGCCGGCCTGCCGCCGGGCCGGCGCGTGCTCAGCGCCATCGACGATCCCGATCTGCGTGTCAATGCGCTGGCGCACGTCATCGACCGCGTCTGCCTGGGGCGCTGCTACAGCTACGCCAATTACGAGCCCTCCACCGCGCAGTTCCGGGTGCGCGCCCTGGCCGAGAACCCCTTTGTGGTGTCCACCTACCAGGATTCGTGGCTCATGCAGGTGGGCGCCTACGTGGTGAAGGAACGCGACCTGCCGCTGTACCAGGTGGATCTGGACGCGGCCGGGCGGATGACGATCAAAAATTTGAAGGCGGGTGTCCCATGTGGAAGCACGTACTGGAAAGCATTACCGGATCTGCTGCCCGGCAGTTGACCCTGTGGCCCGGAAGAGCCCGGCCGGTTCGCCCGATCCTGGCCGATACCCTCCTGGTGGCGGCGTTTCTGTTGCTGTCGAGCTGGCTGGCCCGCTAGCGGGAGTTTACTGAGAGCGAGGGGAGCAGGGTTGTAACCGGTTGTTTTTGTACGAACTTGCAGGTGTCGGTCCGTATTACCTATGTTTGGGTACTACGGAGTTGATCGAGGCCCAGGGTTTGGGCGAGAGATTGTTGGGCCAAGGTTTGCTTGGAGAGCACCGTGGAGACGCGGCTCGGTCCTTTCTCGCCCTGCGGTGGATAGAGCAAGACGAACTGCTGATTCTGCTGCAATTCTTCGAGCAGTTGCTCCACGGAAATCCCATCCCACGCGGCTTGCGCCTGCTTGTGCACATATTGCAGCAGCGAGATTCCGAGCATGCAATAGAAGGCGTGGATGCGGATCTTGCGATCCGTCCAGTGGTGCATGGGCCCCCAGCCCAGCCACTCTCCATCCTTGAGCCCGCGGAAGACTCTCTCGATGGATTGCTGGCCGGAGTACTGCAACACCTTGCTCACGCTGGTGGTCAAACTGTGCAATTGCTCGCCGGCAAACGAAGCCGAGTACTTCACTACACAGAAGTGCTCTTTGCCATGTGCCAGAAGTTTTTCGCCCGCCGCGCGCACGCCAGGTTGTTGGCTGCTACATGGGGGAAGTTGTTCCACGGCTCGCTCGCGCAACTCCGCCGGGGCCTGGTTCCAAGGCAGGGCGGAAATCCATCCCACGCGGGCTTCCTCTAATTGCACGGTGTTGGCCAAAGCGGCGGTTCCTTTGTCGAACACGCCAGCTCATCTCGCCTGATAAGGCGTACTGCATAGCGGGCAAGGTCAACAGCGCCGATAAACTCTACCTGGTGATCGAATCGGTCCGGGCGGACACCATACACCCTCGGTGCTCCAATGCTCATGCTCGCGTTGACGGCGCAGGAGGGTCTCTTATCGAGTAGACGCCGTTGCTTCGCTCAAACGGCCAAGTGCCGCGCTGGCCTCAAATCGCTACGCGGGATCGCAGTCGTGTGCCTCGGCGCCGACGCCGGCGCTCGCCACGACGTCAAAACCGGCGAAAACGCTCCTCTTTTATCCCGGCGCTAACACCGGATTCCAAAGCAATGTCCGCGCGGCGCAAATGCGCCCTGGGGCACTGGCGTCAGTCCTGTAGTTTATCGCGCGGCCATCAGCGCGCGCAGGCGGCGGGCGCGCTCGGGGGCGCGCAATTGGCGCAGAGCCTTGGCTTCGATCTGGCGAATCCGCTCGCGGGTTACGTCGAACTCCTGCCCGATCTCTTCCAAGGTGTGCTCCCGCTCGCAGCCGATTCCAAACCGCATACGGATGACCTTCTCTTCCTTGGGAGACAGCGTCTTGAGAATGCCGGCGGTCTCGTCGCGAACGTTGGATTCGATCACGGCATCCACCGGCGATCCCACCCAGCGATCCTCGATCAGGTCGCCCAGCGCCGATTCACCATCGCGCCCGACGGGAGTCTCGAGCGAAACCGGGTCGCGCGAGATGGTCTTCAGCTTCTGGACCTTCTCCACCGGGATGTCCATCCGCCGGCCAATTTCGTCATTTGTAGGAGTACGGCCCAGTTCCTTCTCCAACTCGCGCGTGGCGCGCAGGAACTTGTTCATGCTTTCGTTCATGTGGACCGGAATGCGGATGGTCCGCGACTGGTCGGCGATGGCGCGCGTGATGGCTTGCCGGATCCACCACGTGGCATAGGTCGAAAACTTGTAGCCGCGCCGGTATTCGAACTTGTCGGCGGCGCGCATCAGGCCGATGTTGCCCTCCTGGATCAGGTCCAGGAGGTGAAGACCGCGGTTCACGTACTTCTTGGCCACGGAAACCACCAGGCGGAGATTGGCCTCCACCAAGTCCTTCTTGGCACGCTCAGCCTCGGCTTCTCCATGCCGGATCACGGTAAGACTATGCCGGAGCTCGGGCAGAGTGGCGCCGGCTTCCCCCTCCCGTTTGCGGATCTCGCGCTTCAGGTCGCGCAGGCGGGGCTGCTGGGCCGGATTGTTGCGCGCCTCGAGTTTCTTGATCTCGCTGTCGAGGTGGTTGATCTCGTCCACGGCGCGCTCGATTTCGCGAGAAAACTCCTTCCATTTGTTGATTCTGAAGGGGCAGCGGCGGATGGCGAGGGAGGTTTCGACTTTGGCGCGGCTGAGCCTGGCGCAGAGGCGCTTCCGGGGCCGCTTATTGGCCACCGGAGTGAGCTCGACCTTGGCTTCCAACTGCTGAAGTTTCTTGTGCAGGGTGGCTACGTCGGCGAACCGCTGGGAAGCATCCGTCCGCATCTTGATATCGGCGGGCGTGCCCTCTTCCACGTCTCCCAGGTCGGCGATGGCCTCCAGTTCAAAGGCGCCCTTCTTCAATTGCTCGGCCAGATCGACCACTACCCGCTGCACCACCGCAGAGCGGCTGACCGCCTTTTGCATCCGTAACTTGCCGCGCTCCATGCGGCGCGCCAGATCGACTTCGCCCTCGCGCGTAAGCAGTGGAACCGCGCCCATCTCGCGCAGGTACACACGAACGGGATCGTCCGTGTAGATGGATTCCTCCACGGGCGCGGGGTGCAGAAAATCGGCTTCGTGCGCAGCCTCGGGGTCGAAGAACTTGGCTTCTTCCTCGAAATTAAGGCCTAACGTCTCAGGGTTGTCTGCTAAAAACTGATCTTCGAAATGGTCCACTAAGACTCACCTCCCCATGGACACGCGAAAGGCTTTCTTCGAATGTCTGGGAAAACGGGGTAACACTTGAAAAGGCTCAACCAACCGGTCCAGCCCCAAGTCTTCAATAGATTGGCCAAATTCGGGGTTCGACTTTCGTCTGATGATATCATCATTCCCCAACATTTTTAAAGCCCTATTTTTAGAGATGTCCTGGAACTGTTTCGGTTACATGGATTTTGGGGCTGCCAGCTCGACGCGGAGGCGCGGAGACCCGGAGGGCAACGCGGAGCGGAGACCTTGCAGGCGCCAGACCGGGGGCGCGCCGCAGAAGGCCAGTGGTGCATTGTCTTCTCCGCGCTGATCTCTGCGACTCCGCGTCTCCGCGTCGAGAGATCCCCTCACGGCAGCTTATTCCGCATGAGGTTCTTGAGCTCGTTGAAGAACGCCTGCTCGTCCTGGAAATCGCGGTACACCGAGGCGAACCGAACGTAGGCGATCTTGTCGAGCTCCCGGAGATGGTCCATGAGAAATTCTCCTATATCTGTAGTAGATATTTCCCGGTCCGGTGAATCGCTGACCTTCGCTTCCACCTGGTTCACCAACTCCGCGAGCTTGGGCATGCTGACCGGCCGCTTTTCGCAGGCTTTGAGCAGGCCTCCCAGCACCTTCTGCCGGTCGAACTTCTCGCGTCTTCCGTCCTTCTTGATGGCCATGTACGGGACTTCATCGATGCGCTCGTAGGTAGTGAAACGCCGTTCACAGGCGAGGCAGGCGCGGCGCCGCCGGATGGCATCGCCTTCCTTGCTCTCCCGCGAGTCAACTACTTTGTCATGCAAGTGATTGCAGAATGGACACTTCATTCCACGGCCCCCCGGCCGATCCGGCGCAGGCTGCGCCAATCCAAGCCCTCTTTGAGAGCCAGACCCAAGCCCACGGGCACAACCGCTACAAATGTAATAAACCAGAGCATCATGGCTAGGGCACTGGCCAGCTCCAGCCGTACATGGAACAGCTCGGTCAGCACCAGGACCGCGACAACCTGCAGACCGCCCCCGATTCCGGGAATCTGAACCGCCGCCCCAAAGGAGACGAAGCCCAGGAAGATGATGACATCTACAAATGTAAGAGTTATCACGCCGGCAAATGACTGAGTCAGGCACCAGAAGGTGGCGGCAATCGACGCCCAGCCCAGGATCGAATACAGGAGCACCAGCAGCAGCGCGCCATCACTGCGCGTGGATGCCGCGCCTTCCACAAAGGCTGCGATCCAGGTCTCTATTCTACGAAATCGCGCTTCCGGGAGAAAGCGCACGGCGGAGGTCAGGCGCCGGCGGACGGGCTCGGCGAAATGGCGCAGGGACAGCACGGCGGCCAGCAGCGCCAGGCAGGTGAAAGCCACGATCCGTCCTCCGAAGGTGAGCACCCAGGTCAGCTTGGGCCCCACATGGACGTGGGAGACCTGAACGCGGGAGAGGGCAAAGCCGAAGATCAGCAGCACCATCAGCAGGTCGAAAATGCGCTCCAGAAGCCAGGCGGCGAGCTGCGAGGTCAGGGGCACGCGCTCCTTGACCGCGATGAGGTAGGGGCGCACGAACTCGCCGGGGCGCCCGAACAGGGTGATGGCGGCGAAGCCGATGACCGTGGCCGAGAGCAGGTTGCGCAGAGAAGGGCGGGCCTTCAACGGCTTGAGGAAGACGGCCCAGCGCAGGGCGCGAAAGTAGTAGTTGCCCGCCAGCGGCGCGAGTGAGAGTAGCAGCCACGGCCAGCGCAGCCGCCCGAAAGTGGCGGCGGCCAGCTTCCAGTCGAAGGACTGCGCGCGCAACTGGCCGTGTACAAACCAGGCCAGCGCGGCGGTTACGGCGGCCAGCACGGCCAGCCATTTCCAGGTGTGACGGCGAATTGGTCTGCCCTCCCCCGGAATTGCCGTGAAAAGACTGGCATACCGGAAAAATTGAACCTATCATGATAAGGCCTCGTTTCTCCATATGAAAGAACGAGTGCCATGGCATCCGCGGCGTTGGATTTCGGTGTTATCCGGAACGGAGCAGCCGGTGGTGCGGCAACGCACCACGCGGTGGGTGTTCGCGGAGTGCGCAATCTGGTAGAAAGTACATTGGACCCGGATTCGAGCCTCGTTTCTAGATGCCTGCGCGGAGACGAAACCGCGTGGGAGGAACTGGTCCGGCTGCATACCCGCAGGATCTACGGGTTGTGCTACCGCTTCACGGGCAGCGGCTCGGAGGCGCAGGACCTGACGCAGGAGGTTTTTCTGCGGGTGTTCCGCACGCTGCGGACGTTCCGCTCGGCGGAAGGCTCGTTTGGCACGTGGCTGGCGCGGGTGACGCGCAACCTGCTGATCGATCATTATCGCCGCACGCGTCAGGAGCGGGTGACGGATTCGATTGAAGAGCAGCTCCCCAACATGGAGGAGGAGGGCGGCTCGGCGAGCGCCCGTCCGGACCATGCGGTGGCGGGCAGGGAGGCGAGCGAGATCCTCCAGGCCACGCTGCAAAGGCTCTCGCCCGATTTGCGCGAGGCGGTGGTGCTGCGCGATTTGCAGGAGATGGAGTATCGCGAAATTGCCGATGTGCTGCGCATTCCCGAGGGCACGGTGAAATCGCGAATCAACCGGGGCCGCGCCGAGCTGGCGCGGTTGTTGCGAAAGCAGAAGCTATTGGTATGAACTGCGCGGACGTGGAAATCCTGATCTGCGATTACGTGGACGGCACGCTCCCCGCGGCCCGCAAGGCCGAAGTGGAGCGGCATTTCGCGGAGTGCCCGGTGTGCGCGGCGCTGGCGCGGGATTCCGCCGCCGCGGTGGCCTTCATGGAGCGCGCCGCCGAAGTGGAGCCTCCGCCGGAGCTGATCACGCGCATTCTGTTCGACGCTCCCTGGAGCCGCGGCAAGGGAAAGCAGAAGAGCAGGAGCTGGCTGTCGGGCATGCTGGCGCCGGTTCTGCAGCCGAAGTTTTACATGGGGATGGCGATGACGATTCTCTCGCTGTCGATCCTGTGGCAGTTCGTGCGGCCGTCGCGCCAATTGCGCGCCTCGGACCTGAAGCCGGCCGAAGTCTGGGCCGGCCTGGAAGACCGGGCTTACCGCGCCTGGGCGCGCACGGTGAAGTTCTACGAGAATTTGAAGGTGGTTTATCAGATCCAAACCACGCTGAAGGAATGGCAGCAGCAGGGTGAAGAGCAGCGGCCGGCCGCCGGGGAAGAACCTTCCAAGAAGACGGACGAGCGCAAGCTGCCGGTGAAGACAACGCCCGCGGAGGGCGGCGGGGCGCCTGGCGCCGCGCCCGGCAGTCCTCCCGCGGCGTCCGGAGCGAATCCATCGGGGGCATCACATTAATTTGAGGGGTACGTTATGAATTGTCAGAATCATCCGGAAGTACCGGCCACGGCATATTGCCGCAGTTGCGGCAAACCGGTTTGCGAAGCGTGCCGTCGCGATGCCTACGGCACGGTCTTCTGCGCGGAGCATATGCCCGCGCCCGCGCCGGCCGGAGCGCCCACACCGGAGGCCGGAGCGCCGGCCTTCACCGCGCCGCCGGCGGCGCCCTACGGCCCCGGCATGCCGCCGGGAGCGCCGCCCGCGGGATACGCCTATGCCGATGTCTCGCCCGGCCTGGCCCTGTTTCTGGGCCTGATCCCGGGTGTCGGCGCCATCTACAACGCGCAATATGCCAAGGGCCTGGTACACGCGGTGGTGTGGGGCATCCTCATGAGCATCGCCAATTCGCGGGCGGCCAACGGGCTGGAGCCGATCTTCGTAATGCTGGTGCTGGCCTGGTGGGCGTACATGGCTTTCGAGGCCTATCACACCGCGCGCAAGCGGCGCGCCGGCGAGCCGGTGGACGAATATTCCAGCCTGGTGGACCTGCGCGGCCGGCGGGAGCAGGTTCCGGTGGCCGCGGTGGCTTTGATCGGCCTGGGCGTGCTGCTGCTGCTGCACACCCTGAACCTGCTGAATTTCGAGTACGTGGCGCGCTTCTGGCCGATCCTGCTGATCGCGGCCGGGGCGTACCTGCTGATCGGCCGCTTCACCAGTCATCCGGCAGCGGATAAGGAGATGCGCCATGAACGGCAGTGAGCGCTCCATGATCCGCGCCATCCGCGGCCCCATTACCCTGATCACGCTGGGGGTGCTGTTCGCGCTGAACAATTTCACGCGGTTCCACTTCGAGCAGACCTGGCCGGTGCTGCTGATCGTCTTCGGGCTGCTGAGCCTGCTGCGCCGCGGCGTGGAAGCCGCGCCCCTGCAGCCGCCCGGCGCTCCGCCCTATGCGTATCCGCCGCCGCCCTATGCTCCATATCCGCCGGCCGCGGCGCCGCCCATGGGCACTGCCAAGGGCGGATTCGGCTCGAGCGCCCCGCCGCGCGCGGGCGAACCGGGACAAACGCCGCCGGGAGGTTCCCTATGAGACGCCGATCCTTGACCGGGCCGCTGTTGCTGCTGATCATCGGGGCCCTGTTCCTGTGGAGAAATCTCCATCCCGAAGCCCCCATCTTCGACCTGGTGGCGCAGTACTGGCCCTTCGTGCTGATCGCCTGGGGGCTGCTGCGGCTCATCGAAGTGCTGGCCTGGAGACGCGAGGGCCAGGTGAGCTTCACGGGCGGCGAGATCGTGCTGGTGGTGCTCATCTGCATGGCCGGTTTGGGGGTCTGGGGAGCGCGCCAGCACGGCATTCATTTCAATAACCGGAGCATGAACTGGTGGGGGCAGGAGTTCGACTACACGGTTTCGGCGCAGCACCCGGCCGGGGGAGCGAAGCGCATCGTGTTTGAAAACCCGCGCGGCAACGTCAAGGTTGTGGGCGGCGACAGCGAGGACGTCGTGGTGAGCGGCCACAAGATCCTCAAGGCTTACGCCCGCCGCGATGCCGACCGCGCCAACGAGAGCACGCCGGTGGAGATCGTGGTGCAGGGCGACCGCCTGCTGATCCGCACCAACCAGGATCGCGCCCCGGATAACCAGCAGATTTCCGACGACCTGGAAGTGACCGTGCCGCGCGCGGTGGCGGTGGAATCCCGCGACGGGCGCGGCGACTATGAGATTACCGACATCGCCGGCGACGTGGAGCTCTCCGCCGACCGCGGCGATGTGCGGCTCACGCGCGTGGAGGGCAACGCCCGGCTGGACATCCGGCGCAGCGACCTGATCCGCGCGGTGGACGTGAAGGGCCGCATTGACCTGCAAGGCAACGGCTCCGACGTCGAGCTGGAGAACATCGCCGGGCAGGTGACCATCAACGGCTCCTACAAGGGCACGCTCGATTTCAAGAACCTGGCCCAGCCGCTGCGCTATGAAGGCACGCGCAACACCGAGCTGAACGTGCAGGCCGTGCCCGGGCGCATCAGCATGGACCTGGGCGCGTTCACGGCCAGCAACGTGGTGGGCCCGCTGAAGCTGGTGACTGGCTCGCGCGACATCAAAATCGCGGAGTTCACCCGGGCGCTCGAGCTGGAGACCGAGCGCGGCGACATCGAGCTGCGTCCCGCGCACCTGCCGCTGGCCTCCATGGAGGCGCACTCGGCGTTTGGGCGCATCGACCTGGTGCTGCCGGAGCGGGCTGCATTCCAGTTGGAAGCCACCGCGGAGCGCGGCGATGCGGTCAACGATTTCGGGCCGCAGATCAACAAGGAGGTCGACGGGCGTACCGAGACGCTGAAGGGCAAAGCGGGCGAAGGGCCGATGATTCACCTGACCGCCAGCCACGGCTCGGTATCGGTGCGCAAGGAGGGAACCACGCCCAGCGAAACGGCGCCCATGGCTCCCCGGCCGCCGAAAGCGCCCAAGCCTTCCAAGACCGCCGAGATTAAGCTGTGATAGCATGATCGGCCAGTGCCCGCGCCCGCGAGGAAGCAAGCGATAGGTCCGGCGCTGGCCGTTCTCTTTCTGGTCAACGTCCTCAACTTTTACGACCGGCAGGCGCTGGGCGCGGTGCTCGAACCGCTGCGCCACGAGTTCCGCCTGTCGGACACCGAACTGGGCGCGCTCACCACCATCTTCACGGTAATTTACGCGGTAGCCGGCCTGCCCCTGGGCCGTCTGGCGGACACCGGGAGCCGGCGGCGGCTGCTGGCCTGGGGCGTCACGGCATGGGCCAGCCTGACGGGTCTGGGGGGCCTGGCGCGAAGCTACGCCATGCTGATGGCGACGCGGCTGGGCGTGGGTATTGGGGAAGCGGTGTGCGCCCCCGCGGCGACCAGTTGGATCGGCGACCTGGTGCCGGCCAACCGGAGGGCGCGCGCCATGGCCGGCTTCATGATGGCGGTGCCGGTGGGCGGCATGCTGAGCCTGGCCATCACCGGGCCGATGGCGCAGGCGCACGGGTGGCGCGCGGCGCTGGCGCTGGCGGCGCTGCCGGCGGCGGCGCTGGCTCCGGCGGTGTGGTGGCTGCGGGAACCGGCGCGCGGGCGGGCGGCCGGCGCAGAGGCGCCGCCTGAGCTGCCGCTTTCGCTCCTGAAGATCCCGGCGTTGTGGTGGATTGCGGCCTCGGGCGCGATTGTCAATTTCGTGCTCTACAGCTTCTCGACGTTCCTGCCCGCCTTTCTCACGCGCTATCACGGGCTACCGGTGGGGCGCGCGGGCGTGTGGGCGGGCGTGGGATCGGGCGTGGCGGGCATCCTGGGCGCCATCGCCGCGGGAGTGTACGGAGACCGCGTCATTCGCCGGTACGGGAACGGCCGCCTGCTGCTGGCGGCGGCGGCATCGCTGGCGGCGGTGCCGCTCGCCTGGGCAGCCATCGGACAACCCGCGGGCAGCGCCGCGGCCGCGGTGGCCCTCATCATGCCGGCATACGGCCTGTTGCAGATGTATTACGGGCTGGTTTATGCGGCCATGCACGACATCGTGCCGCCCAGCCTGCGCGGCACCGCGATGGCGGCGTACTTCCTGGTGACGTATCTCGGTGGCGCTGCGTTCGGCCCGCTGGCGACGGGCATGTTGAGCGACTATTTCGCGCGTAGAGCCGCAGCCCTCGTGACCACGGCGGAGGCGGCGCGCGCGATGGGGTTGCATCAGGCCATGTATGCGATTCCGGCGCTTTCGTTGGTTCTGGCCGGGGTGCTGTGGGGCGGGGCGCGGGCCATGGGGGCGCGGCGTGGCCGGAACGGCGGAGAGGCGTTGGGGAAAAGCGCGTAGGGGGCGGGGGACGGGCGCCGGCTGTTCAGCTAACAGGTCGCAAACGGGGCGAGCCACGCCGTTGGGCTGTCGCAACGGCCTTGGGAAGCCGGGACGGGGAGAAATCCCCTTGCGCTTCGACAAAAGGCCGTGTAGGATCTCTTGTAGAAGCGAAAGGGGTCCAGATGGCACAGGATCGCATGGAACTCCCGCAAGGCACACTCGATCTTCTTATCCTCAAGACAGTCGCTCTGGGCCCGCAACACGGATGGGCAATCTCTGAGCGCATTCTACAGACTTCAAGTGAAACCCTTCGGGTCCAACAAGGCTCACTCTACCCGGCGTTGCACCGGATGGAGCGCCGGGGCTGGATCAAGGCTTTCTGGGGCGTCTCCGAGAATAACCGCAAAGCGAAATTCTATGAGCTGACGCGGAGTGGCCGCCGCCAACTGGAAGCAGAGGTTGCTACCTGGCAGAAGCTTTCCATGGCGGTTTCACAGGTGCTGGAGACGGCATAGGAGGGCCGGAAGATGTTCCATGATCTTCTTTTTCGTCTGCGCTCGCTCATTCAGCGGAGAAGAGCGGAGCGCGAATTGGATCGGGAGATCCAGTTTCATATCGCACGCGAGATCGAGAAGGGAATCCGGGCTGGGCTGCCGGCCGCGGATGCCGAGCGGCGGGCACAGGCAGCCTTTGGAGGTCTGACGCAAATCAAGGAGGAATGCCGTGAGGTGCGCGGCACCCGCGGGTTGGAAACTGCGGCACAGGATATTCGCTATGCGCTCCGAGTGCTCAGAAAAAGCCCGGCCTTCACCTCCGTCGCGATCCTTTCTTTGGGGTTGGGAATCGGAGCGAACACCGCCATCTTTTCCTTAATGGACGCGGTGATGCTCCGAAGTCTTCCAGTCCAAGCCCCGGAGCAGCTATATAGAATCGCTCCGGCCGGTCAGGCAGGCGTGCTTGAAGGAAGCAACTTCCGCCTGTACGAAACCATGCGCGATCAGAGCCGGTCATTCGCCGGTGTCCTCCTCTACAACCCCAACCAGTGGCAGGTGGGTATCGGAAGCGGGGTGGAACTCGCCTATGGGCAGTGCGTGACGGGGAACTACTATTCGGTATTGGGAGTCCAGGCGGCGTTAGGACGTGCTTTGACTGGCGAAGACACCCGTACCGAGGGAGGGAATGCCGTTGCCGTATTGAGCCATTCTTATTGGCGCCGGCGATTCGGAGGGGATCCGAACGCCGTAGGCAAGACCATCACAATCAATCAGGTGCCTTTTACCGTGATTGGCGTGACCCCGCCCGAGTTCTTCGGCCTGGAAATGGGGCGCTCGATCGATGTCACGGTGCCGATCGGGATGCACCCGCAGGTGGGCAGCGGAATGAATCTCAAGACCGGCCGTGGTTTTACGGGGGCGTTCATTCCCGTGGCGCGACTGAAGAGTGGGGTCACTCCCGAGCAGGCAACGGCGGAGGCGAACGTGCTGTTCGAGCGCTTCCTCTTGCGCTGGATGCCGGGGCTCAGCGCGGTTTCGCGCAGAGAGAGATTGCAGCGCTGCGAACTACTCCCGGCGCGGAATGGCCTGATGAAATTGCGGAGCCAATTTTCAAAGCCGCTCCGCGTCCTGATGGGAATGGTGGTTCTCGTCCTGCTCATTTCGTGCGCCAATGTCGCCAACCTTCTGCTGGTGCGCGGCAGAGCGCGGCAACGTGAAATCGCTTTGCGTCTCGCCATCGGCGCCAGCCGCTCCCGGGTGGCCCGGCAGCTGGTCACCGAGAGCATCTTGCTGGCGGCGCTAGGGGGCGTGGCGGGCTTGTGCTTCGCTCTTTGGGGCGTTCGTGTCCTGGCCGGCTTCCTGCCGCAAGGCTCCATCCCTCTCGTTCTTTCCATCACTCCCGACAATCGCGTCTTGGTTTTCACGGCCAGTGTGTCGCTTGCCACCGGTATGTTGTTTGGGCTCCTGCCGGCCTGCCGCGCGACGCGGCTGGATGTCAACTCCAGCCTGAAGGCCGGAGCCACTTTGGGAGCGCCGATGGGGACCAGATCGCTCGGAAGAGCGATGGTGGTGAGCCAGATCGCAATTTCTCTGGCACTGCTTGCCGGAGCCGTGATGTTCATGCGAAGCCTGCACAATCTCAGACTGGTCGACCTCGGCTTTCAGCCGGAACGCGTTCTCTTGGCCACGGTCACCTACGCCGGCGGTCCTTACCAGGGCCCCGCGATAACGGCCGCAAATGATGAGCTCCTGGAAATCGGCAAAGCCATACCAGGGGTAAAGGCAGCCAGCTTTTCGGTGGTGAGTCCTCTGGACGGCAGTTGGGAAGGAGAGAATATATTCGTTCCAGGATTCGTTCACGCCGACGGCCGAGGAGACGAGATTCGCGCCAACTGGGTATCGCCAGGCTACTTCAAAACCATGGGTATCCACGTAATCGCGGGCCGGGACTTTTCGCCCACCGACATGCGTGGCACCCAGCAAGCCGCCATTATCAGCGAGAATCTGGCGCGCTATTACTTCCCAGGCCAGAACCCGATCGGACGCCGGGTCGGGCTTCAAAGGCAGCTGTCCTTGCCGACCGAAATTGTTGGCGTCGTGCGCGATGTCAGGTTCGAAGGAATCGCCGCCGACAGTCCGCGCATGGTCTATCTGCCGGCAGCGCAGGAAGTCAGTCCGCACCTCCGCACGACATTTGCTCTTCTCTCGGACCGGCCTGCCGCAGACCTTACGGGAGCGGTGCGCGCCGTGGTCCAGGGGCGGCGTGCGGCCATTCCTCTTGCGCAAGTGAAGACGATGAGAGCGCAGTTGGACGAATCCGTGGCGCGCGAACGCCTCCTGGCTGTCCTATCCTCGTTTTTCGGGTTGCTGGCGCTCCTGCTGGCAGCAACGGGAATCTATGGTGTGATGGCGTATGCGGTCTCGCGCCGCGTGAGAGAGATCGGCATTCGCATGGCGCTCGGTGCGCGGGTTGGAAACGTGTTGTGGCTGGTGCTGCGCGAAGCGCTGCTTCTGGTGGCGTTGGGCGTCGCAGCGGGACTTCCGGTCGCGCTGCTTGCCGGCCAGGCTGCCGGCCAGATGCTTTTTCGTCTCACTGCCGGGGATCCCTCGACCCTGGGAGCCGCAGCCGGTATTCTTGGGATGGCAGGCGTTCTTGCGGCATATGTTCCTGCAAGGCGAGCGGCCCTTGTCGATCCGGTGACGGCTCTGCACTACGAATAGAGCAGCCCCCGGCGGCCGGCGCAAATCCCTACGGACGCCGCAGGGCCTACTGTCATTTCCTCCACCTTGACGGTTTGCCATTCCGGACTTCTGCCGGCCGCCTCCTGGGATCGGACGTGCCACCGGTCCGGTGAGGGCTGGCCGCCTGAGTGCCGTTACCTCACACGGGCACAATGGAGTAAAACAAGGGGCCGAACTCGTGCTGGTGGAGAGCTTGAGCGCTCGCGAGGAATGACCCGGCTCTGCTCTCGAAAACTGACCCAAGATTTCACAACGTCACATCCCTGCTTTCTACACTATTACCGCGGGCATGTCGGAGGGCCTCAAGCCCGAAGGCCAGCCACAACCACGGCGTCGATCATTGGTTCTCGAAACCCTCAATGAGCTGGGGCGGGCCGCCGCCGCCGGGCACCGCCCGGAACACCGATGTTCGCCGGGTGACGCGGCCATGGACGTACACCCATTTCGGCAGAGGCGGAACGATTCGCTCGCCTTGTGGCCGCTAACTTCGGCTATCGCGCGCATGAGATGACGCCAATTGCGCCCGCGCCGGCATGGCGACTCCCTTGATGATCAGCCACAGACTGAGCGGCACTTCGAACGCGAGCATAGGCAACCACATGACCGAGGTGATCGGGCCGTGTAGGAATCCTGCGGCCTGCGCGGGAAGGCCAACCACAAGCAGGACCGACGCGATGACGCCTAGCCAGGCCAACGGCATGGGGATCATTCGGCCGCGCAGGAGAAGGTAGGAGAAGAGTGTGCTGCCCACGGCGAAAAAGGTTGCGGTGACGGCTACGTCGCTCCTGAGCAGGTACGCGCCAAGCGCATTCGCTGCCCCGGTGTCCGAGGCGTTCATTCCGCCGGCCGTCGCCAGCCCGAGCAGTGCCAGCGTGTTCGGTATGGAGGAGCCGCCGATCACGCCCTCGCTGACGCGACAGGTCAGGGCCAACATTGCGAGATCGGGATCTTGGTCGCGCGTGAGTGCGTAGAGCGTCACAGCCAGGACCAGGGCCGCGAAGCACTGGAGCAGGCCGAGCACGACGACGACACCCACCTCTGTCGGGTGTTGGGCGATCGTCGCGAGCTTCGCTGCGATCCCCTCTCCGCTCGACGCCCGGCCGAACACGACCAGACTGGCGATGCCGGCTGCGATGTAGACGAGGAATGTGGAGCCAGCGATTCTAGCGTTCGTTGTACGAGTCATATTCGTCGAGCCTCCCGGCCGAAGCGCAGAAATTAGCTGCCCGGTGGCGCCTACTCCCTCGGCGGCCTGACCTTCACGCCCATGAGCAGCCAAGCGAGTGAGCCCGGGGATTGAGCATGACGGCCAGGTCCGCCACATTCCGGTAGCGCCGTATCAACCGGACCCCGAATAACGACGCCCCGCGGGCCGGCGACAGGGAGCTCCGGCGTCCGAGTCGCGCGCTTCGCGAAGCATGACTGGCAACGGCGTTCGCATGCTTTCCTTTTATGCGCATTCCGGGCCGATGTCAATGTCCCCGGCAAAACGTGCAGTCTCCAGACCGGCCCAGCTCGTGAAGTGCCATTTGCGGGAATTTGCCGGTGATTGCACCTGGAGGTCACCACTTTCGGCAGGGGGCGGAACGACTCGCTTTCTTTTCCGTATATTGTCTGTATGAGATTTCCGGCCAATTTCCGCTTTGCCGTTCGCACTCTCGCGAAGTCTCCCAGCTTCGCGCTCATTGCTGTCGTTTCGCTCGCCCTGGGCATCGGCGCCAACACAGCGATTTTCAGCTACGTCGATGCGGTGCTGCTCCGTCCGCTGCCCGTTCCGGATTCAGGCAGGATTGTCGAGGTTGACTCGACCTCGCCTGACACCCGTCTGGGGCGCCTGTCCTATGCGGATTACGTCGACCTGCGCGATCGCACGAAAACGCTCCAGGCTCTGGCCTGTTACGACTTCTTTTTCGCCGGAATCGCCACGCAGGTGAACCAGCTTCCGAAGTATAGCCTCGACGCCAGCGTCAGCGGGAATTTCTTCAGCGGATTGCGCATCCAGCCGGTGCTCGGGCGCGGGTTCCGCAGCGACGAAGACACCGTTGCGGGCCGGGACCTGGTGGCGGTCATCAGCTATCACATGTGGGACCGCGAGTTCGCGCGCGACCGTTCGGTCCTGGGACGAAGAATTCGCGTGAACGGCTCCGACTTCACCATCGTCGGCGTCGCACCGGAGAATTTCACAGGGATGCAAGCGTTCGTGAATCCGGACATTTACATACCGATGCATGCGTACCAGCATGCGGTTCCCGGCGCGAGCGCCGACTATCTCACCTCGCGCAAGAACCGGAGCGCGGTTTTGTTGGGGCGCCTCGCGCCGGGCGTGAGCGTGACCGAAGCGCAGTCCGAGCTACGGACCATCGCGCGGGGCCTCGCGGCGCAATACCCCGAGGCGAACCGGGATCGCACGGTCACGGTGCTGGACTATATACGCGCGCGCTTCGAAAACAGTCCTACCGATGCGGCCTTGTCGCTCACCCTGCTAGGGATCACCGGATTGGTGTTGCTGATCGCCTGCGCCAATGTCGCGAACCTCTTGCTCGGACGCGGAACGGCTCGCGCGAAGGAAATCGCGATTCGCATGGCGATCGGCGCCTCGCGCGCCGCAGTGGTCCGGCAGCTTCTCACCGAGAGCCTTCTGTTGGCCGCAGCGGGAGGACTTGCGGGAATCGGGGTCGGCTACCTGGGGGTGACATTCCTGCGGGCCATTCCGATCCCGTCCGATTTCCCGCTCTCCCTGGGCGTAGCGATGGACATGCGGCTGCTCGCGTTCAGCCTGGTTGTTTCCCTGGTGACGGGCGCCGCTTTTGGATTGGTGCCGGCATTGCGTGCCACACGGAGCGATCTGGCATCGGGCATCAAAGCCGGCGACAGCGGTCCGGCGCGGATTTCGATCCTGCGCGGGCTGGTGACCGGCCGGAATGTGCTGGTTACCGCTCAGCTCGCATTATCGGTCGTCCTGCTGGTGATTTCGGCCGACTGCATCCGCGGATTTCAGGCGGCATGGCGCATCGATCCAGGCTTCCGCGTGGATCACACCCTCTTCTTCTCCCTGGACCCGAACATCCAGCGGTACGACGAAGCCAAGACGCGCGACTTCTGCCAGAAACTGACCGACCGGCTTCGCCAGAGCGGCGGCGTAAGTGCGGTATCGATGTCTTCCTCGATTCCGTTCAGCACCGGACAGACTACGCGCCCGTATCTCGCGGAAGGCGCGCAGCCGCGGACATCGCGGGATGCGCCCAGCGCGTTCTCGTATAAGGTCGATGACCACTTCTTCCCGCTGATGGAGACGAAGATCGTTCGCGGGCGCGGCTTCGATTCGCGAGATACGGCAAAATCCCCGCGAGTGGCCGTGATCAATGAACTCCTCGCCCACAAGTTGTTCGGGAAGGGCGATCCCATGGGCCGGCGTTTTCGGTTGGACTCCGCAGACGGTCCCGAACTGCAAATCGTTGGCGTGGCGAAACAGGGAATCTATACGTACTGGGCAGAACCGGCACAGGAAGCGGTTTGGACCCCATTTTCCCAGGATTACAGCTCCCAGATGTACGTCGAGATGCGAACGGCGGCCGATCCTGCGGCGTTCGCGGCAGTGGTGCGCGAACAGGTCCGCGCGCTCGATCCCGACATGCCGATCTTCCGGATCAGCACCATGGCAACATTTTTCCGCGATCGCGCGATGTTGGGACCGAGGCTGATCGCCCAGATCGTGACCGCCACCGGAGCGATGGGACTTTTCATGGCGGTGATCGGGCTGTTTGGAGTCGTCGCCTACGCCGTGAGCCGGCGGACACGCGAAATTGGAATCCGCCTGGCGATCGGCGCGACGCCGGCTTGTGTGATGCGCATGGTGCTGAACCAGGGCGCCGTTTTCACGGCGGTTGGGCTGGCGATTGGACTGGCGCTGGTGATTCCGCTGGCGCGCAGCGTCGTCCCGAACTTTGTGGTGGGTACCAACCCCTTGGGCGCGATCGTTTTACTCGGCGTTCCCGCGCTGCTCGCCGCGGCCACGATGGCCGCCTGCTGGATTCCCGCTCAGCGCGCCGCCAAAGTGGACCCGACGCGGGCGCTCCGGCAGGAATAGCTCAAGGTCAACGCCGCTTAGTAAAGGATCCAACCGCCTTTCGGCTCCGGTAGAGGTCCGGCACTTGCTACGCGGCGCGCCGGCCACGAGACTTCTTCCTGGGCGCGGTTGTTTCACGCTGCCCTAAAGGGCTCGGAATGTGCTTCGGCACCGGCCCCAAAACGGCGATCTGGGAGGCGTCGCCATATCAGCCTTATGGGAACAGTACCGCGCTTACCCCGGCTTCTCCATGGCCAGCTCATCTCCCACCCTGGTGCCCGTCCGCTCCGCCGTGCCGGCCGGCAGCTCGATCACCGAGTGCGCCCGCAGGCAGGCGGAAAGCCTCCATGGCGGCACCGCGCTGCGCACTTTGCGGACCCTGTTGTGCTTGTCCAGGTATATCAGGTCAATGGGGAATTTCATGAAGAAGGTGTGCACCGATTCGCAGGGGACGATCCACAGCCCCTCGCCCGGCGCCAGCCTCTCGCGGCCGAGCAGGCCGGTGCGGCGGGATTCGCTGGAATCCGCCAGCGCGACGGCCGCCCCCAAAACGGTGTTGCGGGTCTGATTGCGGACCAACAGCTTCAACGGCTCCCCGGGCGCATGGGTTCGCGGTCCGGAATCACTTCTGGCGCTTGATGGTGATCGTGCCGCCGAAATCTTCTCCGGTCTCGGTCTTGGTGGACAGGGCGATTTCGTCCCCTTTGACCGTGCCCGTGCAGAGGAATTTCATGCTGCCGCCGTTCATCTCGGCGCTGACGTTGAACGAGAGTTTGTCGCCTTCCACTTTGCCGTCGTGAATTTCGAGCGGATCGCCGTTCGGGTGGGCGACCGAGCCGGTCAGCTTGCCGCCGTCCTGCTTCAGGGAATAGGTGAGGGTGAAGGTGTTGCCGTCTGGCGTGGTCAAGTCGCCCACCCAGGTGCCGGTGACATCGGCGGCCCAGGCGGCAGCGGCCAGAACAGCGCAAAGAACCGCGGAGACCACAAGAGTGCGTTTGTGCATTCTGTGAGTATACCCGCAACGATTGCGCTACGCCACCGGCGCGGGAAAGGCGCAAAAAGGGTCCCCTTACGGTCGCGGCCCGGCAACGCACGGTGTAGTCTGGAGCTATGGAGAAAGGCTATGGGGCGCACTGGCGCCGGTTGGGCCGCGTGGAGAAGGCCTTTCTCATCGCCGTCGCGGTCTACGTCCCGCTGTATTTCTCCGGCATATTGCCCACGGCGCGGGTGCTGGCCGGGCTCGCGGCGTTTCTTTTCGGACTAGTGGCTCTTTTTCGCCTGGCGCGGCGCGGCATGCGCAAAGCCATCTGGCGGCTGCGCAACCGGCTGATCGTAGCGTACCTGTTCATCGCCGTGGTGCCCATTGTGCTCATCCTTTCGCTGGTGGGAGTCGCCGGCTACTGGGTGATCGGGCAGATGGCCGTTTACCTGGTGAACACGGAGCTATCGCACCGTGAGGCCAACCTGCTCCGCCTGGCGGAGGGGCTGGCGCGCTTTCCGGCCAGGGATCCCGAACTCGCGCTGAATCGCTTCGCCATGATCGCGCGCGGCGCCTTCCCCGACTTTCAACTGCTGGTGACGGGCGAGCGCGAGATACGCTATCCGCCGGCCACGCGCCTGGCGCATCCGCCGCCGGCGTGGAAGCGCGCATCCGGCCTCATTGTGAAACGAGAGGGGAACGACGATCGGCTCTGCGCCTGGGCGCACGTGGCGGCCGACGGCCAGGAGGTGACCGTGCTGGCGCCCGTCACCCTGGATTTGCTGGCCGGACTGGTGCCGGGGCTGGGAGACGTGAACTTCGTACCGCTGGTGGGCGGGCATGCGCGGGAATCGCATATCCCGCCGCCCAGCAACCTGTTCGACTTCCGGTTGCGGGGCTTTTATCCCGTTTCGGTGCCCCGGTGGGATTCCCCCGATGCCCGCAGGGATCTGGTCCTGCTGGTCAACACGCGCATGTCCGCGGTGCTGGGCGCGGTTTTCCAGACCCTGGACTGGGCCGGACTGGCGATGACCGTGTTTGTGGTGGTAGGCATTCTGTTTTTCCTGGTGGAGATGGTTTCGTTGGTGGCGGGCATCCAACTGAGCCGCACCATCACCGGCGCGGTGCACGAGCTGTATGAAGGCACGCTGCACGTCAAAGAAGCCGATTTCTCCTACCGGATTCCGGTGAAAGGGAACGACCAACTGGCGGAGCTGAACTCGTCGTTCAACACCATGACGGAAAACCTGGGGCGGCTGCTGGTGGTGGCCAAAGAAAAGGAGCGGCTGGAGTCGGAGCTGGAGATCGCGCGCGAGGTGCAGAACCAGCTTTTCCCGAAGGACGTTCCTTACGTCAAGACGCTGGAGTTGAAGGGCGTGTGCCATCCGGCCCGCATGGTGTCGGGCGACTACTACGATTTCATGCCGCTGCCCAACGACGGGCTGGCCTTCGCCATCGGCGACGTGGCGGGGAAGGGAATCTCCGCGGCGCTGCTGATGGCCACCATTCAATCCACCATGCGCATGCAGTTGACCGCGCGCGACGGCGAGGCGCCGCACGTTCTTTCCACGGCCTACATGGTGTCGACCTTGAACCGGCAGCTCTACGCCACCACGGCCCCGGAGAAGTACGCCACCTTCTACTTCGCCATGTACGACGAAGCGAATCACGCGCTGACGTACACCAATGCCGGGCATCTGGCGCCCATGATCCTGCGCGGCGGCGCGTTTCAGATGATGGAATCGACGGGCACGGTGGTGGGCGCGTTTCCCTTCGCCACCTACGAGGAGAAGACGGTGACGCTGGAGCACGGCGACGTTCTGATGGCCTACACAGACGGCATCGTCGAGCCGGAGAATGCCTACGGAGAGATGTTCGGCGAGGATCGGTTGAAGGACCTGCTGGTGAAGTACGCGCGCGCCGATTCGGCGGAAATCATCGCGCTCACCATGGAGGCGGTGGTCCTGTGGACCGGCTCTTCGGAGTTGCAGGACGATATGACGATGGTGCTGGCAAGGCGTATATGAAAGTCCTCAGCGCGGCGCAGATGCGGGAAGTGGACCGGCGGACGTCGGAGATGGGCATTCCCGGGATCGTCCTGATGGAGAATGCCGGCAGCCGGGTGGTGGAGTTTCTGGCGGAACGTTTCGCGCCCGTTTCCGGGCAGCGCATCGTGGTGCTGTGCGGCAAGGGGAACAACGGCGGCGATGGCATGGTGGTGGCGCGGCAGCTCTTCACGCGCTTCCATCCGCGGGCGCTCGACGTGGTGCTGCTGGCGGCGCCGGATGAGCTGAAGGGCGATGCGGCGGCGAACTACCGCATGCTCGAAGCGTGCGGCTGCCCGCTGGCGCGGGAGATACCGGCGGGGGCGCGGAACGCCACGCTGGTGGTGGATGCGCTGCTGGGAACCGGAATTGCCGGGCCGGCCACGGGGCGCATGCTGGAAGGCATTCGCGAGATCAACGGCGGCTTTCCGCTGGCGAAAGTAGTGGCAGTGGATATTCCCTCGGGAATGCCGAGCGATTCGGCGGAGCCGGTGGGCGAGCAGGCGCGCGCGGACTATACCGTGACGTTCACGGCGCCGAAAGTGGCGCAGGTGTTGCCGCCCAATTGCGGCCGGGTAGGAGAGCTGGCGGTGCGCGCCATCGGCAGCCCGCCGGAGTTATACGAGAACGACGATTCGTGTTTTTTGTCGCTGGTGGAGCCGGCGATGTTCCGCGCCCTGCTGGCGCCGCGTCCGCGGGGCGGGCACAAGGGCACGTTCGGGCATGTGCTGGTGGTGGCGGGGTCGCGCGGCAAGACGGGGGCGGCCGCCCTGACCGGCCTCGGCGCGCTGCGCGCGGGCGCGGGGCTGGTGACGGTGGCTTCGGCGCGAAGCGCGATTGCGGAGATCGCCGCGCACGCTCCCGAGCTGATGACCGAACCGCTCCAGGAGACCGCGCACGGCTCGATTGCGTTCAACGCCGGCCTGGAAGATGTTGCCGAGGGCAAAACGGTCATCGCCATGGGGCCGGGACTGGGGCGGGACCCCGGCACGGCCGAGCTGGTCAAGAGCTCGATGGGCGCGTTCGAGCAACCCATGGTGGTCGATGCCGATGCGCTGGTAGCGCAGCCTCCGGGGCCCACCGGCCGCATACGCGTGCTCACGCCGCATCCCGGCGAAATGGCGCGCCTGACCGGCCAGACTACCGCCGAAATCCAGAAAGACCGCGTGGGCGCGGCGCGGCGGTTCGCCACCGGGCACGGCGTCACCCTGGTGCTGAAGGGCGAGCGCACGGCGATCGCGTTCGCCGACGGCCGCGTGTGGATCAACCCCACGGGCACGCCCGCTCTGGGCACGGGCGGCAGCGGCGATGTGCTCACGGGGATGATCGCCGGATTCCTGGCGCAGTTCCCCCAGCAGCCGGACGAAGCGGTGGCGGCGGCCGTTTATCTGCACGGCCTGGCGGGCGAGGTGGGGGCGCGCGCCTTGGGAGAGAAGGCTTTGATCGCCACGGACATTCTGCAATACCTTCCCGAAGCCATGGAGGCATGTGCCCACCTACCGGACGGCCTCTGAGGCGGAAACCATCTCCCTGGGGGAGAGGCTGGCGCGCACCTTGCCGGCGCGCGGAGTGGTGCTGCTTACCGGCTCGCTGGGCGCAGGGAAAACCATGCTGGCCAAAGGAATCGTGAGCGGGCTGGGCGCGGCGCCGGCGGATGAAGTTTCCAGCCCCACCTTCACCCTGATCCACGAGTACGGCGGCGGCCGCGTGTATCATGTGGATCTGTACCGGCTGGAGGAGGCGCGCGAACTGGCCACCCTGGGGCTGGAGGAGTTGTTCGACCGCGACGCGCTGGTGCTCATCGAGTGGGGCGAGCGCTTTCCGCAACTGATGCCGGCCGAGCGGACCGAGATTCGTATCCGCACCGTGGGGGACGACGAAAGGGAAGTGGAAGTCACACCATGAGCAAACAACCTTGGGCCCTCATTCTCGGGGCCAGCAGCGGATTCGGCGAGGCCACCGCCATCGAGCTGGCGCGCGCCGGGATGAATATTTTCGGAGTCCACCTGGACCGCCGCGACAAGCTCGGCCACATCGTCGAGATCGAGCAGAAGATCCACGAGCTGGGACGCGAAGCGCAGTACTTCAACTTCAACGCCGCGCTCGACGACAAGCGCAAGGAATGCATGGAGCAGATCAAGCAGCGGCTGGCCGCCCAGCCGGGCACGGTGCGCGTGTTGATGCATTCGCTCGCCTTCGGCGCGCTCAAGCCGCTGGCCGGTGCCGAGGACGTGGCCTCCAGGCACCAGCTCGAATTGACCGCCGACGTCATGGGCCACTCGCTGGTTTATTGGGTGCAGGAGTGCCTGTGGGCGGGGCTGCTGGATAAAGGCGCGCGCATTTTCGCCATGACCAGCGCGGGCGGCACCCGGGCCATTCCGCAGTACGGCCCGGTGAGCGCGGCCAAGGCCATCATCGAAGCGCACATCCGGCAGCTCGCGCTGGAGCTGGCGCCGGCGGGGATCACGGCCAACGCCATTCTGGCGGGGGTCACCGACACGCCCGCGCTGCGCCTGATTCCGGGCTACGAAAAACTGATGGCCATCGCCCGCCAGCGCAACCCCAGCGGGCGCCTGACGCAGCCCGAGGACGTGGCGCGCTCGATCGCCGCGCTGTGCCATCCGGCCACCTACTGGCTCACGGGCAATACCCTGCACGTGGACGGCGGAGAAAACATCGTAGGATGAGGAGATGGCCGACACCGGACTTCCCTGCCTGGACCTGCTGGAGGCGACGCCCGCGATTCTGCGCGGGCTGATGAGCGAACTGTCGGAAGGGGACGCGCAGTGGAAGCCCGCGCCCGGCCGCTTTTCCATCGCCGAGGTGCTGGCCCACCTTTCGCACAGCGAAGGGCACTGCTATCGTTTGCGCGTGGACCGCTTCATGAGCGAAGAGCGGCCGGAGCTGGAGCCCGACGACGCGCAGATGCACCTGGACCTTTACCGCGACGCCGACGCGGAGGACGCTTTCGACCATTTCGAGGAGCAGCGCGAAAGCAACGTGGAGTACCTGCGGAGTCTGCCTGCGGAGGCGGGCGCGCGCGTGGCGCTGCATCGCGCGGCGGGCCCCATCACGCTGGCGCAGATGCTGCACGAGTGGGCGCTGCACGATCTGGGGCACGTGCGCCAGGTGGCCGAGTTGGCGCGCGCGCGGAAGTACCTGGCGGGCGCGGGCTCGCTGGGCCGCGATTACGAGCTGAAGCCATGACGCTCCGCCGGCCTGGCGTTCTACGATAAAATTGAAATCACCGGGCCCATGCAATACCTTCAGGTTTTCCGTTTTTTCTGGCTGCTGCTTCTGGTTTTCGTTCCGCTCCACGCTGCCGAGCAGGATGCGCTGGCGATTGATGCCACGATTCAGGCGCGGCATGTGCCGTATGGCACCGTTCTCAACCCGGTCTTCGACGCCGGCGGAGTGAGCATCGTCAACTACACGCGCTGCGGGGATTCCGCGCTGTGGACGGGCCACTACCTGGCGGCCGAGGCTTTCCGCTACAAGGTGACGAGCTCGCCCGCGGCGCTGGCCAATCTACGCGCGGCACTGGCCGGGTTGGCGCTGCTCCGGGACGTTACCGGCACCGGCGTGCTGGCGCGCTGTGCCATCCCCGCCGATTCGCCCTACGCCGCCGCCATTGCGAGCGAAGAGGCGGCCAACGGGATCTTCCATTCGACGCTGCACGGAAAGTCCTGGATGTGGGTGGGCAACACTTCGCGCGACCAGTACTCCGGGGTCTTCTTCGGGCTGGGCGCGGCGTACGACCTGGTGGGCGACCGGCGCATACGCTTTGGCATCGCGTCGCTGGCGGTTCGCCTGCTGGGCAACCTGCTGGATGCGGGCTGGGCCGTGAAAATGCCGGACGGCTCCACCAGCACTACGTTTGTGCTGCGGCCGGACCAGCAACTGGCGCTGCTGCAGATCGGCCGCCATGTGAATGCGCGGCGCTTCGAAAAGGCGTACGCGCAGGCGGCGGCGTCGCTGGCGCCAGCGGTTCCGGTGCCGCTGGGATTCGACGCGCTGGACGATCACGATTCCTATTTCAAGTTCAACCTGGACTTCATCAACCTGTACAACTTGATCCGACTGGAGGACAGCGGTACGGACAGGTTGGCGTACGAAGCCGGATTCCGCGCGGTGCGGAGCACCACCGGCAACCATCGGAACGCGCACTTCAACATGATCGACCGCGCGCTTAACGGGCCCGACGCCGCGCGCGACGCGGAAACGCTCGCCGATCTCGAGGCGTGGCTGAAGCGGCCGCGCACCGATGTGTTGGTCGACTGGCGGGGCGAGATCGCGTCGTGCGGCGATCCCAATCTGGCATGCCATCCGATACCGGTGGAGGAGCGGCCGCCCTCGGATTTCGTGTGGCAGCTCAACCCATTCCAGTTATCGGGCGGGGGCAAGGGAATCATCGAGGGCGCAGGTATCGATTACATTCTGCCGTATTGGATGGCGCGATATTACGGCGTGGTGCAGCAGTAGGACAGAATTATAGGGGCAGGCCTCCCGGCTAAAGCTTCGGGCCCACCCCACTTACTAAGTGGTGGAGCGCTTGGCCGTAATTTCGTTGGTCATCGGCGAGCCGTCCCGCCCGGGACGAGTAACCTTGAATTTGATCTCGTCGCCCGACATGGTGCCTTCGTACTTGGTCACGAATTCCCTGTCGCCCATCGTATTCTTGGTGGTGAAGGAGACGTTGTTTCCGTCCACTTTGCCCTCGGAGATCTGGGTTTCCATGGCGTTTCCGTCACGCCCGGGCCGGGACACGTTTCCCGTCAGGCTGCCACCGTCGCTCTTCAGCGTGATAGTCACGGTGGTGGGGTTTCCGCCCTGCCTGCCCGGTTGCTCATAGGTCCATTTGCCGTCGACACCCGCGGCCATAAGGGCGAATGCCGCGATGAACAGAATGGTCGTTACAAAAAGCAGCTTTTTGGTCATGCAGGTCAAGGCGTTGGGGATTGGCCGGGGGTTACAAGGAGTATCTGTGCTTTTTCATACAAGCGTTCAGTTACCCGACCAGCGCGCGGTGAAGATATTGAACTCGTAGCGCTCCTTGGCATCGCGATCGGAGCAGAATACCAGAGTCTTGCCGTCGGGCGAGAACTCCGGGAAGGAGGTAAAGCCGCCGAAGTTCGTGACCTGCCGCAGGCCGGAGCCGTCGAGATTGACCAGGTACAACTCGAAATGGCGGCTGTCGCAATCGTGCTTGTTGGAGGAGAACAGAATCTGCCGGCCGTCGGGGGTAAAGGTGGGCGCGAAACTGGCGCAACCGAAACTGGTGATGGGGTGGGCATTGCGGCCGCCGGCGCCGGACACCATGATCTCCATTTTCATGGGCGCGGTCAGGTTGTCGGCGAGCAGCGATTTATAGTGCGCCATTTCTTCGGGAGTCTTGGGGTAGTTGGCGCGCCAGACCAGATGCTTGCCGTCGCGGGAGAAGACGGCGCCGCCATCGTAGCCGGTGGTATGGGTGATCTGTTTTTTGGCGGAACCGTCGGCGCGCATGGTCCACAGGTCGAGATCGCCCGATGCCAGGGAGGTGTACAGAATGGTACCGGTTTTCCAGTTCACGGTGGCTTCGGCGTCATATCCGGGGGTGTCGGTGAGGCGCTTCTCGATCTGGCCGGAGTCAGTGGCCAGAAAAATGTCATAGCCGGAGAAGATGCCCCAGACGTATCCGCGGCTGCGGTCGGGCGGCGCGGGACAGGCATCGGCGGCGAGATGCGTGGAGGCGTAGACGATGTGCCGGTTGTCGGCCAGAAAATAGGCGCAGGTGGTGCGCCCCTTGCCGGTGGAGACCAGGTGCTGGCCGGAGCCGTCGGCATTCATGATGAAGATCTGGTCGCAGTCGTAGGGCGCGCGCGTGGTCTGAAAGATGAGCCGCTTGCCATCGGGAGACCAATACGCTTCGGCGTTCTGGCCGCCGTGCGTGAGCTGGCGGATCCCGGCGAGATAGGGTGATTGCGCCGCCGCGAACCAGGCCGCAGCGAAACTGACGAGCAGCATCCTCTTCATGATCCTATGGTGCCACTATCCTGTGGCGCGCGGGTGCGCGACATAGAAGTGGAGAAAAGTGGAGAATTAGGCCGCTGGCCGACCCGCTTCCCAGTAGTCTTCGAACCGGTTGTTGAGCTGGCAGCACCGCAGGGCGATGATGGCGTTGGCACCCCGGACCGTCCAAAACATGCCGGACTGTTTGAGTCGGGAACCGATCACAGTCTTGCAGCCGGCCTCGATCACACCCGAGCCGACAAAGAGATGCTGGCGGCGAAACGCTGGGTAACGCATGCGCTCCGCGTTCCTCTCGAAGTATTCAGCCTCGGTGCGAATCTTGTCGGCCACCTCGG
>JAIQEX010000200.1 GCA_020073615.1 Terriglobia bacterium | reverse complement strand
TCTACGACACGCGGACCGAACTCAGAGGTGACGCTTGCCTTTGTGTAGTAGACGATCTCGGATGCAACCAGACCTGCGTGTAGAACCACACAAGGCCAAAGATTCCCGCGTGACACTTCATAGAGGGAGCCGAGCATGATTGCTTGGCAAAAGAGGACTCCACCAACGACTGCTACAACGCCCGCTGCAGTTCCCGACCAAGAAAGAAAAGCGAGGTAGCCTCCGTACGAAACGGTGCTGGCCAAAGAGCTCAGGAATATGGCCTTTTTTGTGGAGCAGAATGATCTGATTCCTTTTTGGAAAATTCCTCGCCACATGATCGCTTCCCATAGAGGCCTCAGAAACAGATTTACGAGAAAATCCACGATGAATAGTGCTGTGACTGAAACCGTAAGGGGAACAGCAGGTTTGTGAGATCCCAGGTAACTCAAGAAAGGGATTTGTCCGCCTACGATCGCCACTCCATATGCAAACCATGTGGCTTTCACCTTCCACAAAGATGCACGGCTTTCTGGATAAATGAAAAGGCAGAACACCCCGGGAATGAAATATCCGTATATCGGAAGCAGAAATGTTGTCGTAATCGGGAACGGCAGACTCGGTATCGAGATCGTCGCACCGGGAGCAAATCCCGCAACAATGAAAAGCCCCGCCCCGAAAGCGGAGATAACAAACGCAAAGACCACAGCCTTTGCCCTAGTCCAGGGATGCACCGCGCCTCCGACACCCAACCACTCTCAGCCGTGAATTTATGAACGCAACATTCTTGCCACAAATCTGGCTCCTAAGCGAATGAATTCTCCCGCAGTCTTTCTTCCTGCCTTCGCGGTGAGAACGCCCCACCGGCTACTCGCTACTCGCCACTCGCTCCCCGAAATCTCGGTCCCGTGTTCCTGATTTTGACAGCCGGATTTCTTCCGGCGTAATATCGCCTCAACACTGGAAAGGAGGTGGTCCGATGGCAAAAAGTTCAGACTGTAGCCATAAAAGACTAATCAGTGAGGTGGCTGAGGCTTAGGGCGGATTCGCTCTAGACTCGCCGGATTCCGGTGGTTCTGGGATCTGTCGCAGGGTAAACGGCTCACGCGATTGTTCGCGAGCCGGGGCAAAGGTTGACCGGCGCATAGATTGGGTTATGCGAGGTCGGCTCGAGCGATAACCCGCCTCAGGCCAATCCCAACAGCTAACCGAATGCCCGCCAGGCTACAGTGGCGGGCATTTTTCTTCTACGAATACCTCCCAATGGACTTCGCCGTCTCAGGCTACTGGTTACACACCCCAGTTCTCCATTGACCTCTTTCGCGCCAGGGAATACCGTCTGCTCAGATTCAGGTTGGCGGTGCTTCGATATGGCAACCAACGCATTCATCGGTCACGCAACCAAACCATCCGACTCCGAACTAGCCACCGAACTCGGCGTCCGGAAGCCGCTCTGGGACGAAGTGCTGAACGAACTCGAGCGGCTCGGCGTCAGCGATCAGGAATGGAATTCTTATTCGCTCAAGGCCGGCTGGGCGCTGAAACTCCTGCGCAAGAAACGCGTCATCGTCTATCTCGGCCCTCTGCACGGAGGTTTCCGCGCGAGCTTCATTCTCGGCGATAAAGCAATCGCAGCTGCCAAGGCCAGCAAACTTCCGGCGAAGGTCCAGAAGCTCATTTCCGAAGGCAAACGCTATCCCGAAGGCACGGCCGTGCGCGTCGAGGTCTCCAGCCGGGCGGACGTCACCGCGGTTGCGAAGCTCGCAGTCATCAAGTTGGCAAGCTAGTTCGGAGAAGTCTGCGTGGGAAGGGCCTGGGGCTCGGGCGCCGGCGTCTTGGGGATCTGTTTCTTGGGCATTGGCGCCTTCGGCTTTTCCGCCTCAGGTGCTGACTGCTCAACCTGCAGCCGATTGATCACAGATGTTACGCCGGTAGTCCCCGCCGCAACCGTGGACGCCCAGCCAAACTGTTCGCGATCCTTCACCACACCGTTCAGGATCACCGTCATGCCATCGTAATCAAAAGTGATCTTGCTGCCCTGGAGCCTGTCGTCTTTGTCGAGCCGCGTGCGTAAATCCTCTTTTACCTTGGAGATGCTCGGCTTCTCGGGTTTCGCCGCGGCCGGCAGCGATGACGAATCGCATCCGAGCAGCGACAAGCCCAGCACGAGCGTCGAAAGAATCACAATGGAACGGGTCAGCATTGGTGAGTTTGTGATGTTTCAGCTTACCGCTTTTCCGGCAAACTGCAAATGACTACTTCGCCGCCGGCTTCGTGGCCTTTGCCGGCTTCTGTTTCGCGGGCGCGCTCTGGGTCAGCGCAGCGAATTTCTCCCGACGCCGGATCTTCTCCTTGCGCTGACGATTGTGCCGCGATTTATCTCCGGTGCGATTAGACATAGTTCTCTTTTCCGAATCTCTAGTTTCTTGGAACACTACTCGGACACATCTGCCCTGTCAAACCAAGCGCCTTCCGAATAACCCCGACTGTCGCGGCTTTCATCTGCAAGCTGCCCGCTTCCTCCGCCGTCACCCACTTCGCCTCACTCACGTCACTCGACGCCTGAAGTTCGCCACCCATCGGCCGGCAAAGAAAATCAATCAGCACATAGTGATACTGCGTCCGCCCTTCGCGATCCGGAAATATGCTGTCGAAAACATCGAGCACGTCGAACACTTCCACGTCGAGCCCCGTCTCTTCCCGCACCTCGCGCACAATCCCCTCGCGCAGTTTCTCACCCAACTCCAGCATCCCGCCCGGTATCGACCACTCGCCCTTCAGTGGCTCCGTCGCGCGGCGCACCACCAGCGCCCGCTCGCCGTCTACAACGACAGCGCCAACTCCAACAATCGGACGATCCGGATAATCGCGTTTCATAAAGACGGTTCTCAGTTCCCCGTTCCCAGTCGCGGGTGTCCCATTCAAGCCCTCTTTTGGCTTGAATGAGGTAGTTTCTCCGCGGCCTTGTCAAACTTGTGACCTGTGACTTGAGACCTGCGACGTCTTTCTATACTTCACTGGAAAAAATCTCTCGGCGTGAAGTTCACAATCTGCCACCCGTTTTTCCCCGCCGCAAACTCGAACCTCACCTGTCCCTCGCGCCGCCGTGACGGACCCGATCTCGGTGTCGCCTCGATCTGCAATTCGACCAGCGCCACGCCGCGCTCGTTTTCCGTAGAAGTCTGCAGAACGTGATAGTAGGCTCTGAAACTCTCGTACTGGTTGAAGTAGGAGTACAGCCGGTCTTCGAGCGCGGCTTTGGAAGCGCTGTAGGCGCCCACCATGGCCCCCGGCTCCACGGCCTGCCGGCTGGCCACCGCCAGAATCCGCCCGCCGCCTTGCCGCCTCATCTGGGGCAGCACTGCGCGCGCTACGAAGAACGCGGAGCGGTAGTTCAGGTCGAGCATTTTCTCGAGGGTGGCATCGTCGGTTTCGGCGACGCTCTTACCGCCCGCGAAGCCGCCCATGACGTGCACCAGGGCGTCGATCCGCCCGCACCGGGCGGCCACGTCCTCCACGAGTTTCCGCGCCGCCTCGCCCGTGACAAGATCGGCCGCGATGGCGGTAAACCCGGCGTGCGGGAATTCGCTGGCCTGGATCGACCGCGAGACGCCCACTACCCTGGCGCCCGCCGCCAGAAAAGCCTCGGTGACGAAGTTGCCGAGCCCACCCTTGGCGCCGGTAATCAGGGCCACTTTACCGTGCAGGTTCATACTATCCCCAGGGGGCCGGGGCTCTTACTGGCGCACCGGAATGGCGGCGCCATCTTGCGTCTGCGCGCCGCTGATGGTGGCTACGACCGCGGCATCTCCGCCGGCGAGCGTCCCCGGCACGGTCACATTGAACTGGAACAGGCCGGGCGCCGTCATCCCCGCAAAGGCCACCTCCGCCGGAACGCCGCCAATCGAGATGCGCAGGGAGGCGGACGAGGGCAGCGGATGGGCGCTGGATACGGCGACACCGGCCGGCGCCGGCGGACTGGTCGCGCCGAAGCCCGTGCCATAGAGCACAATGACCTCGCCGGGCGCCGCCGCCGCGGCTGCCGATAGCGGCGTGTTGTCGGCGTGCGTGCCCGCCACGTGTACGCCATCGAAGGTGAAGAACGAGGGCGCCTGCGCCGCCATGTTCGCCAGCACAGCTTCGCTGGCCACGCCGCCCGAGGTCACCACCACCGGCACCGGTCCTACGGCGGTATCGTCGGGCACCTGCACGTTGAGCTGCGAGGGGCTGATGAAGGAGATCGCGGCGCGCTTTCCGTCAATGGTCACGGTCACGCCGTCGAGCGAAGTGGGCATCGTGATGCCAACGAGGTCGTCGCTGCTCCAGGGGCGCGTGGTTGCCGACAGGTTCGTCCCATATATCGACACCCATCCACCGGACGTCAGCCCTGGCACCTTGGCCGCCGCGCTGAATACGCCGCCCTGCGCCACGGCCGGCTGGTTCACGACTGGCGCCGCCGCCGCCGGGGTCAAAGTATAAGTGTTGCCGTATACATGTTCGGTCGGCATAGGATCGCCCATGCCGTTGGCGCCCATGCCTATCACGTAGAAGACCACCGTACCGGAGGCCGGGGGCGTCCACTTGAAGTGGAAGGTGTTGGTGGGCTCGCCGGTGAGGCTTTCGCCCGCGGCGATCCAGTTCAGTTGGCTGTAGATCGAGGCCGGGTAGAACTGTGCACTGGCGTCCACGGGTATGAGCGTTCCGCCGCTCTGCGTCATCTCCTGGCCCTGCATGCGCGGAGAGGCCTGGTATCCAAATGCCGGGAAAGCCGGGTCATTGACGGTCACGGTGACCGACTGGGTGACCCCGGGGGTGTAGGTACCGCCGCCGGAAAAGGTGAGAAACACGCCCATTCCGCCGGGCTGGCTGGCGAGTGGCATGGTACTCGCGCCGTGACAGGCCGCACAGGAACTCTCCCCCGGCGCGCCCGCCAGACCGGAGCCTCCGATCAGGCAGCCGGGAATCGCCAGGAACAGCAATCCCACTCCCGCCCGCACTCTAACCCGATGTACCACTTCTTCCCTCAGCGAGGCCTGACTCAATTGAAACCGCGAACGCCGGCGGAAGCAAGGATATGTTATGTAAATTCTTTTCCCAGGGGCCGTGTTCAGAACGCCTGGGCCGAGTGGATGCCCTCCGATTCCAGCGCTTCGGCCATTTTCTGCAGCGCGGTCTTGTGGATCTGGGAGATGCGGCTTTCGTTGACCCCCAACGCGTCGCCGATTTCCTTCATGGTCATGTCGTTGGTGTAATAGAGAACCATCACCTTCTGGTAGCGTTTCGGCAGGGTGCCGATGGCGCGCTCGAGCGTGCTCTTCAGTTGTCTCCGCTGGCAGATGCGGTCGGGCTGCAGTTCCGGGGTGGCGGCGAAGTCCTGCACGCGGTCGTGCTCCTGGTCCGTGCGCGCCGTCGCGGAGACCAGGCCCACGGTCCGCAACTCCATCTGCATGCGCCGCCAGTGTTCCATACCGAGCCCCATTTCCTGCGCTACCTCGGTTTCCTCCGGCGTGCGGCCGAGCTTCACGGAAAGACCGTGGGTCACGGCATCCACCTGCTTCTGCCGCTTGCGCAGATCGCGCGAAGCCCAGTCGAGCTGGCGCAGGCTGTCGAGGATGGCCCCCTTGATGCGGTGCTTGGCGTAGGCGTGGAAGGCGACATTCTTGGCGTTATCGTACTTGGTAACGGCATCGAAAAGCCCCAGCACGCCGGCATGGATAAGATCGTCGAGATCGACGTGAACCGGAAGGTTCTCATGCACGCGGATCGCGATCGCCTTCACCAGCGGCAGGTGATCGAGCACGATCTGATCGCGAACTTCCAGGGAAATTCTGGCCCGCCGACGTATAGACACACTTTGCACCCGCATCGTTTTTGTCCTTTTTTTTTCGATTTCTTTTGGAGCCGGATCAACTCGTCCGACAGCAGTAGGGGTGCAACCTTAGTGCCACGGAGATTAGGGTATAAATACCCTATTTTCAGTTAATAACGGACGGAACGCGTGTTCCGGAATGGAACATGTTTCAGGTTGAAACGCGCGCATGTTTCAAAGTGGAAACGGGCGGCTACCAGCCGGCTTTGTAGGCGATCCAGGTCTTGACGGCGAGTCCGGCGGCAAGGATCCACACGGCGATGCGGAACGCGCCATCGAGGGTGAAAGCGGCCAGCAGGGCGATAACGGCGTAGGCGGCCATGGCGCGAAGCATCCGCTTGTTCATGAGCCTTCATTCTGACATGCGCGGTGAGCGGGCCGCGCTTCACCAGTGATACCATAGGCGGGTTCATGGCCGAGAAGCGATGGTTTTGGGCGACACTCACGCTCTCCAGCATCACCATTGTTTCGGTGGTGGCGGCCGCCTGGGAGCTGGCCGAAAACCGCTTCTTCCGCGACGCGAATTACCTCACGCTCCACTACCTCTACGTCACGCGCGGCGTGGCATCCTCGCTCCTGCTGGCCTTCTGGGCCGCCTGGTTCGTGCTGCGGCAGAGGCGTAAGAGCGAGGAGGACCTGCGGCGCTCGCGGGAGCGCTACCGCGGACTGCTGGAGGCCTTCCCGGGCGCGGTGGTGCTCTACGACTCGAGCCTTTCGGTGCTGGAATGGAACGCCTCGGCGGAGCGCATGTATGGCTACTCCAAGGGGGAAATCTGCGGCAAGCGTCTCCCCATCGTTCCCGCCGCGAAAGCCGCCGAGCTGGCGGAGTTCATGGGACGGGTGGAGCGCGGCCAGCCGGTGGTCGATGTGGAAACCCTCCGCCTGGCGAAAGGCGACGAGCCGTTCGAGGTGCAGCTCAGCCTGCTGCCCTATCGCGAGCCGGCCATGCCCGCGTATTTTCTCGAGGTCACATCGGATATCCGCGAGCGCGTCCGCTGGCGCGAGCGCATGCTGCAGATCGAAAAGCTCACCAGCATGGGCAAAATGGCCGCGGGCACGGCCCACCATTTGAACTCACCGCTGGCGGCTCTCCTGATCCGCGTGCAACTGATGCGCCAGCGCGCCACCGGGAGCGCCTTCGTGGATGACGTGGCACACATCGAGGAGGGGTTGAACTTCTGCCGCCACTTCGTGCAGCGCCTGCTGGAGTTCACGCGCGCCACGCCGGTGCAGAAGCAGGCGGAGGACCTGGGCGCCATCGTGGAATCCGTGGCCAGTTTTTTTCTGCCGGCCATCCAGTCCAAGCGGGCCACCTTACTGGTGGACGCATGCCCGGCGCGGGGGCGGCAGGTGTATGCCGACCGCAACCTTTTGGAGACCCTGCTGCTCATCCTGCTGAGCAACGCGCTCGATGCGGTTTCGCCGGGCGGGGAGATCCGGGTTTACTGCAGGCAGATTTCTCCCGGCCACGCCGGTTTCGCGGTGAGCGACAACGGTTGCGGCATCGGGAAAGCGCAGCGCGAGCATGTCTTCGAACCGTTCTTCACCACCAAGGGACCGGGCAAGGGAACCGGCCTGGGACTGGCGATCGCCAAGAACGTGGTCCTGGAACACGGCGGGACCATCGAAATTGAAAGCGAGCTGGGCCGCGGCACCACGGCCTTCGTGGACCTGCCGCTGGCCGAGGTTCCGGAAATGGAGAGGGTGGAGCAGTGAAAACCGGCAATGAGGCGCACGGCGCCTGGATCCTGGTGGTGGACGACGACGCCAGCCTGGCTGCAACGCTGAAGGAGTTCCTCGTGCACGAGGGCTACAACGTGGAAGTGGCCCTGTCGGCGGCCGAGGCGCTGGCCGTCGAAGCCGCCAACCGGCGCATCTCGCTGGCCCTGGTCGATCTCATCATGCCCATCACCGACGGCCTGGCGCTCACCGACGAATTGCGCCGGCGCAACCCCGATCTCTCGGTCGTCATCATGACCGGCTACGGCACCATCGAAACCGCGGTGGACGCCATCAAGCGGGGCGCCGAAGACTACGTGACCAAGCCGTTCGACTACGAGGCGGTGCGCAAGAAAATCGCCCGCCTGATGGAGGTCGTGGAACTGCGCGAGCGGGTGGCGCAGCTCGAAAAGAAGCTGGAGCGGCACCCCTGTTTCGAGAACATCGTCAGTCTGTCTCCGGCCATGGAACGGGTGATCGAGCGCGCCCGCCTGGCGGCCGCCACCGATGCTTCAGTGCTGGTGCTGGGCGAAACCGGCACCGGTAAAGAGATGCTGTCGCGCGCCATGCACGACGCCAGCCCGCGCGCGCGCATGCCCTTCGTGGCCGTGAACTGCGGCGCGCTGCCGCGCGAGCTGGTGGAGAGCGAGCTGTTTGGCTTTCGCAAGGGCGCCTTCACCGGCGCGCATGCCGACGCGCCGGGAATTTTTTCCGCGGCTTCGGGCGGGACCGTCTTTCTCGATGAGATCGGCGAAATGCCCAAAGACGTCCAGGTGAAGCTGCTCCGCGTCCTGCAGGAGGGAGAATTGCGGCCGGTGGGCAGCACGCGGCCGGTCCAAGTGGACGTGCGCGTGGTGGCCGCCACCAATCGCGACTTACAGAAGCTGGTAGACGAGCACAAGTTCCGCGAGGACCTGTGGTACCGCCTGAACACGGTGCG
>JAIQEX010000037.1 GCA_020073615.1 Terriglobia bacterium | reverse complement strand
TGCCCCCGCTTTCTCTTCCCGAGCACGCCCGCGCCGCCGGCCTTCCCGCCATCCAGCAGGCACTGGCGGCCGCCCGCCACCTTCTGGAGATGCACCGTCGCTGCTTAACCGATGAAAAGGCCCGGCGCCAGTTCCAACGTCTCGATCGGCGCCTCCGCGCCGTAGCGGATCAGCTCGCGCAAATCACTACAGCCGAAAAATGAGGAAAGATTGGCCAGTCAATCTCGGATTTTCATACTTGGATTCGCTCGTCTACGCGCGCAGGTAGGCGAACTCCGGCAGCACCTCAAACGGCTGTACCGTGCGGGGCAACGGTTCCGCCAGTTGGATAATGCATTCCGGCGCTCCATTGCCCAAAAACTCGGCTGCCTGCGCCAGGTGGGGCACACGCCACGGATTTAGTCCCATCAATCGCGCGCACGTGAAATCGGCCGCAAGCCACGAAGCCTCCAGAGGACGGCATTGAACCAGCGCATGAAGGGAAGCAGCTAACGTCTCTGGGTTGGCTCCAATAATCATCAGCGCGTTGTCCGCCATCGCGGTCGCCCAGAAATTCGCACCCGCCCCATCGCCGACGGCAGGCCAAAGCCCGTCCGAGCGCCGCCGCAACATCAGTGCTGTGAGCCCCTGTTCCGTCGCAGACGACGCCCAAGGAGACGAGTACAGGGCGAGCAACGCCAACGCAGTCGGTTCCGGCGCGAACTGCGTACCGGAATGGTTCCATCCGCCGGTGCGCGGGAGTTGCCGACGAATAAGCTCTTCCGCAAGACGCCATCGTGCGAACCGTTGTTGTGCCGTCTCTCCTACTGAGCCGTCCATGATTCCCGAGTCCGCTTGGCCCCTGATTTCTATTTACGCCAGGTCCAGTTCCGCAACAAATCGCAGCGCCGGCTTTTGGTGAATTACGCCGCCCGCCGTACCATTGCTCTACGGCGGGCAGCCGTCCAGCCCGCGGCAGAGGGTTTATGAGCTTAGAAGTCATGCGCCAGATTATCGAGACCATCGAAGCTGATGTAACGTCGCGACCTTCAGCGATTGAATTTGAGATGGCCTATCAAGCTCGCGTCGCGATTGACCGGATCAAATTCGCCATCAGACACGCCGAACAGTTTGCTAAACCCTGCGATGCGATGCGCGAGGCGGGAATGCAATTGCTTGATGCCCTTCAACGCCTCGAAGCCCTTGACCGACGCTTCCAGACTCGGTCTCGAAGCGGCACGCCGCACAAGAACGGAAATTCGCAGGAGGCGAGGGCGGGTGCGGGGAGGGAATGCCGATGAGCAGTGGTGACATCCTTACGAAACGCGACGTTGCGGAACTGCTGCAGGTAAGCGAGCGCACAGTTGAGCGATGGATATGTGAAGGATCGATCCCGTACGTCCCACTTCCGAAACGGGGTGCCTGGTCGGAAGCTCGGTTCCTTCGATCAGAAATCGTCGAGTGGATGCGGAAGCGCACCGTCAAGCCGCAACGCGTGCCTCATGGGGTGGTAAATGCCCAAACCGCGTAGGAAACTCCCCAGGGGCATCCACCCCCATGAGTCTGGTTCTTTGTACATCTGCTACAAGAACGAGCACGGCAGGATAATCCGCGAGAATACTCACCAGACCAATGTGAGGGCGGCCGAGGTCATGCTTGCGCAGGCCCGGACGGATGTGGCGCTAAAAAGGCGCTTCACTGTGCTCAGTTTCGAAAACGTCAAGTTCGTTGACCTCTTCAATGACTGGTGGACGAATCACGGCAGCCGCACCCGAAGTAAATTCGAGTACAGGACGCCTCGCGTTCTCTCCCGATTTAATACCAAGAAGGCGCGCGAGATCACTCCTGATGCCGTTCGCAGCTTCCTGATAGACCTGCGTGAAGAGGGCTTGGCGGCTTCGAGCATCAACCAATGCCGGACTATACTCTGCAGCGTGTTCAACTACGCCATTCGCTTTGAAAAATACGACAAGAACCCGGTCAGTGCGGTTCCGCAGGAAAGAGAACCCCCGGGCCGCGACCGATTTCCGGAGCCCGAAGAGATTGTCGAGATGATCCGGGTCTGCGAGGAGAAGGGCGACTTGGATCTGAAGGCTCTTCTGGTGCTCGCGCCCACTACTGGCATGCGGAAAGGCGAAATCCTGAGCCGCAAATGGAGCGACATCGATCTCGATTCCGGGAACCCCTGCATATACGTCGGGCAGACGAAGAACGACGAGCCCAAGCGAATTCAACTACCTGACATGGCCGTCATTGCCCTCCGCGCTCTACCGAGCTACGGCCACCACGAATATGTCTTTCCGGCCAAACCCAACCCGCGGTTCAAAGGTAATTTCAAAAGACCGCACGCATGGGATTTTGGGAAGCGGTTTCGGCGGGTGGCGAAGCTTGCAGGCGTCGATGCTCTACGCATCCATGATCTCCGCCATTTCGCCGCGTCCACCTTGACCGGCGCCGGCATCGAGGACAACATCATCGGCCTGCTGACTGGGCACAAGAGCCGGGAATTGCGGCGGTATCAACATCTGCGGGAAGAGCTGAAGCGCAAAACGGTTGATCTGATTGCAGGGGTGCTGAAGGAAGCCCGCGAGGGCGGAAACGGTGCATCTAGTTCACGCCTACTTCACGGTGGCAAAAAAAACGCCGAAATCGAAGTAGCTAAAATCTCTCTAAGTGATTGAAAGGAATGGCGGGGACGACGGGGCTCGAACCCGCGACCTCCGACGTGACAGGCCGGCGTTCTAACCAACTGAACTACGTCCCCGCGATGTCACATAGACACTCCGATGCTAGCACGGCGGCCCACGCCTCTGCAAAAAATGCGCGGCCGGCCTCCACCGGTCTTCCTAGAGCGGCTCCAGGTACCCGGAAACACAGATCAGCGCGGAACCGGTGGTCACGGCATTGTCCCGGTTCACGTTGAATGCCAGCAGGCTGTCCGCGTAAGCTCTGGCGCAGTGCGTGGCCACCAGAATCTGCTGGCCGCCGACGATGCCCTGCGGGGTCAGCGCCAGGTCCAGGTTGGAAGGGCTCGAGCCCAGCCCCGTGAACATCCGCAGCCGCGCCATCTCTCCGGCGGGCACCAGAATGGACGCCGTTACGAATTCGATCACCAGGCGGCTCTTGGCTGGAATGGAGAAGTTGAATTCCATGTTGAACGAAGGTGGCAGAGCGCCGTCACGCCACTCGTGAAAAGCGTTCCGCGCGCGGCAATCGCACGCGGTGATCTGCGCCGTAGCAGTCCGCTTACCCGAGATCTTCAGACGCGTGGGATGCTGCGCGAGCAGCGTCCGCTTCTTTCCACCTTTGGCTTTTGCAGGCATATGTGGTCTCCTCCCATAACATTCATTCTCCGGACTCGTCATGAACTACGCGTAGGGCGCCGGCAGGCCAAGCGCCCGGCGATGTTCCCGCATGATCCACTGCTGGTGCGTCTCCAACACCAGATCGCTGCGCGGCCGCGCCGTGCACAGCAGCACGAACCCCGAGTCGCGATCGACCGCGAAATACGAGTTCGCCGCCGACTGGTCGAAGTCGCCTTCGACCAGCCGCGCGGCGCAGGTCAGGCACCGCCCCTGATGGCAGATCGCGGGCAGCCGGATGCCCGCCCGCGCGGCGGCGTTCCAGATGAATTCATCCTCGCCGCAATCGATCGCGTGCCGGCCATCCGGCGTGTCGAGCATCACATGGAAGACGCGCCCGCCCTCCGTCTCGCTACGGGTTATAGAAGCCCCGGTTCTTGCTGTACGGCGCCTCGCCCGGTTCGCCGCGGCGGAAATGGCCCGATGGCACCGACTTCTTGTCGCGCTCCCAGGCCAGCAATTCGATGAACCAGGCTTCGTGCTCGATCTCTTCGTTGAGAATGCGCGCCGCCATGTCGTAGGTGCGCGGGTCCTTGCCGAAGGTCATGTCGCACACCGCGCTCCAACTTCGGATGGCGCACCGTTCCGATTCGAGCAGCAGGGTCAGAATGTTTACCGCCGTGGGCGGGTCGGGCAGCTTCGCGGCGGCGCAGCCCGCCTGGTCGTGGAACGCCTTCAAATCGTTGGGGAGGCTGCCGCCGAGCTCGTAAATCCGCGGCACAATCAGCTCCCAGTGGGCGCGATCCTCGAGACGCGCATCTTCGCAAATCTCCTTGTAGTCCTCGTGGCCGGCCAGATTCATGCGCAGGATCGTGTAGTAGTAATACGTGCTGGCAAACTCGGCGGCGGCGTTCGCCACCAGCATCTTGATCAGCTTTTCGACATCCACGCCGCGCGCGCGGATCACCTCCACGCCCACGCGGTGAGTCACATCTCCGGGTTGAACGGTATCATGTTTTTCGGCCATACGTCGTTCCTCTCTCCTCCATACGAATCGTCGGAAAAACCAGGGGTAAACCGATAGGATAAACCACAAAGGCAGCCGGTGGTGTGCCTCGCGCTGCGGTACCCTGAAGGAAACCATGCACGGACTTGCAGCGGTGGCGCTCTTTGCGGCAGCCTTGCCCAACGCGGTGGTGCTCCAACCGGTGGCTAACATGTACTCGCGGCCCACGCAGGATGCGGACGTGGTGTCGCAGGCGATCTACGCCTCCAACGTGCTGCTGCTGGAGCAGCGGGACGGGTGGGCCCACATCCGTACCGCGGACGATTACACCGGCTGGACGCCGCTGGCGGCGCTGCGCCCCGGTCCGCCATACGCCGCCGGCGGGCGCGTCGCCGAAGTGGCCAGCCTGTTCGCGCACATCTACCGCGAGGCCAACGTCACCACGCACGCGCCCCTGCTCACCGCGCCCTTCGAGACCAGGCTGGAGGTAGTGAACGAACCACCGGAGAATCCGCGCTGGTTGCAGGTGCGGCTGCCCGACGACCGCAGCGGCTGGGTGCAGACCGGCGACCTCGCCTTCGATGCCAGGCCGCTCACCATCCCGGAAATGCTGGCGCTCGCGCGGCGCTTCCTGGGGCTCCCCTATACCTGGGGCGGCACCTCCAGCTTCGGATACGATTGCTCCGGGTTCGCCCAGATGCTCTGCCGGCGCCGCGGCATCCGCCTGCCGCGCGATGCCCAGCCGCAAGCCGATTTCGCCGGCGCGGCGCCCGTCGCGAGGGACGACCTGGCGCCCGGCGACCTGCTCTACTTCGGCGGCTCGGACAGGCGCATCACCCACACCGGCATCTACCTGGGCGAGGGAAAGTTTATCAACGCGACCACCTGGCAAACGCCCGCGGTGCGCATCGACGATCTGACCGATCCGCACTGGTCGCGCCTGCTGGTGGTCATGAGGAGAGTGAAATGAAACGCCGCAGCTTCCTGGCGGCGCCGGCGATCCTCGCGCCCGCGCTCCCCGCCTTGGCATCCGGCCCCGCGCTCGAGACCCGCATCGTGCGCCTGAACCTGCAGCACACCTGGACCACCACCATGTCGTCCAGCGCGTATCGCGACACGCTGCATGTTGCGTACGCGCGCGACGGCATCACCGGCCACGGCGAGGGCGCACCCATCGTGCGCTACCACGAGGACGCGGCCGGCGCCCGCGAAGCCGTCGAGTCCGTCCGCGCCATGCTGCTTGAAGCCAGCCCCATGCAGTTCGCCAAGCTCATGGCCGAAGTCTTCCGCCGCGTGCCTGGCCAGTGGGCGGGCAAAGCGGCGATCGATATCGCGCTCATGGATTGGGTGGGACAGAGGCTCGGGATTCCGCTCTACACGTATTTCGGACTCGACCCCCGCGACACGCCGCTCACCACGTTTTCGATCGGCATCGATACCCCGGAAATCACCCGCCAGAAGACCAGGGAAGCGGCCGATTTTCCCATTCTCAAGGTGAAGGTCGGCCTGGAAACCGACGAGCCGACTATCGAAGCCGTGCGTAGCGTGACCACCAAGCCGTTGCGCGTGGATGCCAACGAAGGGTGGAAGGACAAGGAAGAGGCCGTCCGCAAAATCAACTGGCTCGAAAAGCACGGCGTGGAGTTCATCGAGCAGCCCTTGCCCGCCGAAATGATCGAGGAGACCCGCTGGGTGCGCAGCCGCGTGCACATCCCCGTGATCGCCGACGAAGCTTGCCAGCGGGCCTCCGACATCCCCAAGCTGAAGGACGCGTTCGACGGCGTCAACATCAAGCTCGATAAAAGCGGCGGCATGCTGGAGGCCTACCGCATGATCCAGATCGCCAAGGCGCTGGGCATGAAGACCATGCTCGGCTGCATGATCTCGAGCTCGGTTTCCGTCACCGCGGCGGCGCATCTTTCCCCGCTGGTGGATTATGCCGACCTCGACGGCAACCTGCTGATCGCCAACGATCCCTTTCACGGCGTCCAAGTGGAGAAGGGCAAACTGGTGCTGCCGTCCCGCCCGGGCCTGGGCTTGACGCCGGCGTAGAGGCCGCATGGTCTTCCCATCTGACTGGACAATTCAGATGACCATAAGGTATCCTGAAGGCGATGCAGCGGATTAACGCTTCGAAATTCAAGGAGCAGTGCCTGAGTCTCTTGGACTCGCTTACCGCGGAAGGAGTGGTCGTAACCAAGCGGGGCAAGCCGGTCGCGAAGGTGATCCCCATCGTCTCCGCCAACGCCGACCTGATTGGCTGCATGAAGGGGAAGCTGAAGATCAAGGGAGACATCCTCTCGACCGGCAGCCATTGGAACGCAGATGCCGCGGCCGGCAAATGCTGAACCTGGATACGCACATACTGATCTACGCATTGGCCGGCCGGCTCATGCCCAGGGAAAGGGCACTGCTCCAAGGGGATCAGTGGAGTGTCTCCGCGATCGTTCTGTGGGAATTGGCCAAGCTGGCGCAACTGGGACGGATCAATCTCGACATTCATGCAGTGGAATTCGCCCGGGCGCTCTCCGGCATTCATGTCTGGCCACTGGATCTCGAAGTGTGCCGGATGCTCGGCTCCCTGGACTTTCGAAGCGACCCGGCCGACGAAATAATCGCTGCGACGAGCCTGGCTCACCGCGTCGCGCTGGTGACGCGCGATCGGCGCATGCGCAATTCAAAGATAGTGCCCATCGCATGAGCCGGCCCGCTACTGCGTCTTCATGTCGGACGGCGGCGCCTGCTCCGCCTGATCCGCCAGCTCGGTGAGCGTGGCCGCCAGTTTGCGCGCGGCGTCCACCTGCAGCCCCATCCGCACCACGAACTCGCCTTTGAGCTTGCCGGTTTCCTTGACCACCAGCTTCAAGTCGACCAGCGGGCCGAACAGCCGAGTGTTCCCCGCCTGTCCGTTGATGGAATCGAGCTCCAGGACGCGGCCCGTGTGCAGGTCCGGGATCGCCGCGCGCAGCTCGCGGGGAAACGCCATGGTATTGCGGCGGTACAGGCCCCGCCGCGCGGGCACACTCTTGCGTGCAAGTTCCTTGCTCACGCCGTCTATCTTCCCACTTCGCCGCGTGCCGCACAGCGCAGTCCCTGGCGGCGGTATCCTGAGTAGATTCGCCATGAACAGTCCGTCTTTTTGTAACAGAATCCGCATCGCCGCGGTTGTTGCCGCGGTTTTGGCCGCCGCCGCCGGCGCCCAGGAGGGCTACAAGGACACGCCCATCCTGCCCGGCCAGAAGTGGCACGTGCACGACCCCGACCGGCCGCGTCCGCGCACCGTTGAGCCCGGCGACGCACCGGGGTCGCCGCCTTCCGACGCCATCCTGCTGTTCGACGGCAGGGATCTCTCGCAGTGGGCTCAGCGCGGCGCGGGAGGCCAGCTCGTCGCGCCGCGATGGACCTTGGGCGACGGTTACTTCGAGGTCGGGCCGGGCACCGGAGACCTGATCACGCGCGAAAAGTTCGGCGATTGCCAGCTTCATCTCGAGTGGGCCGCGCCCGCCCGCATTCAGGGCGCCGGCCAGGAGCGCGGCAACAGCGGAGTCTACATGATGAGCCGCTATGAAATGCAGGTGCTCGATTCCTACCAGAATCCGACTTATGCCGATGGCCAGGCCGGCGCCATCTACGGCCAGTGGCCGCCGCTGGTGAATCCCATCCGCAAGCCGGGGGAATGGAACAGCTACGACATTGTGTTCGAAGCCCCCCGATTCGATGGCGCCAAGCTCCTCCAGCCCGCCTATGTGACCCTGTTCTTCAACGGAGAGGTGGTCCACAACCGCAAGGAGCTGATGGGCAATACGGAATACCGCGCCCTGGGAACCTATAAGCCGCACGGCGATGAGCCGCTGCTGTTGCAGGACCACGGCTATAGGGTGCGGTTTCGCAACGTGTGGATTCGCCGTCTGGGCGGCTACGACCAGCCGGAGGCGCGGCGGTAACGAGCATGCTCCGCTTCGCACTTCTCCTGACGCTTCTCGCCGGCGGCGAGCTCGCCCGCGCCGCGTCCCCCTCCCTTATGCCTCTGCCGGTGACGATGGATGCCGCCTCCGGCAAGCTCGCCATCGATCGGAACTTCACCGTCAATGCCGCAGGGTGTTCGGACCCGCGCCTCGCGGGCGCCCTCGCGCGCTTCCTGGCACGCCTCTCGCGGCAGACCGGCATCCCGGGATGGAACCGCCCCGCGGCGGGCGCAGTTCCGTCCTTGGCCATTGCGTGCGCCGCCGCCGGGCCGCCGTATCCCGCTCTCGAGGAGGATGAATCTTACCAGTTGGACACCCGTCCCTCCCCGGCGCTTCTCCAGGCCGCCACCATCGCCGGCGTCCTGCACGGCCTGGAGACGTTCCTGCAATTGGTCCAGCCCGGCGCGGACGGCTTCCAGGTTCCCGCCGTCCACATCCAGGACCGGCCGCGCTTTCCCTGGCGCGGATTGATGCTGGATGTCTCCCGGCACTGGATGCCGCTCGCGGTGGTGGAGCGCAACCTCGATGCCATGGCCGCCGTGAAGCTCAACGTGTTTCACTGGCACCTCTCCGACGACCAGGGTTTCCGCGCCGAGAGCAAGCTGTTTCCCAGGCTGCAGCAACTGGGCTCGGACGGCAATTTCTATACCCAGGACGAAATTCGCCGCGTCGTGGCCTACGCCCGCGACCGTGGCGTTCGCGTGGTCCCCGAGTTCGACATCCCCGGCCACACCACCAGTTGGTTTCTCGGATACCCCGAGCTGGCCAGCGCGCCCGGCCCCTACGAGATCGGGCGCCACTTCGGCGTCTTCGACGCCGCCATGGACCCCAGCCGCGAGGAGACCTACACCTTTCTCGACGCCTTCATCGGCGAGATGGCGCAGCTTTTCCCCGATCCCTACTTTCACATCGGCGGCGACGAGGTGAACGGCAAGCAGTGGAACCAGTCCGCCCGCGTGCAGGCTTTCGCGCGGGAACACGGACTCGATGGAACCCTCGCCATCCAGACGTATTTCAACCAGCGCATTCAGAAGATCCTGCTCCAGCACGGGAAGATCATGATCGGGTGGGATGAGGTGCTCGGTCCCGATCTCCCGCCGGGTACGGTGATCCAATCCTGGCGCGGGCAAGAGTCGCTGGCCGATGCCGCCGCCAAGGGCTATCGCGGAATTCTCTCTTCCGGTTATTACCTCGATCACCTGAAACCGGCGCGCTACCACTATGGCATGGACCCGCAAGGTGGACCGGCCGCCGGTCTCGATGCCGCGCAGGCCGCTCGCATCCTGGGCGGAGAAGCCTGCATGTGGGGCGAGCTCATCGATGCCGAGACCGTGGACTCGCGCATCTGGCCGCGGGCTGCGGCGATTGCCGAACGGCTGTGGTCGCCCCGCGACGTCGCCGACGCCGACGACATGTACGCGCGCCTGGAGGTCGCCAGCCGCCTCCTGGAGTGGACCGGCGTCCAGCACCGCGCCGTGTCCGGCCCCATGCTCGACCGCCTGGCCGGAAACCATCCCGCCGAAGCCCTGCGCGTGCTGGCCGACGCCTGTGAAGCGCTCGGGCTCGGCAACGGCCGGCGCGGCTCGCGCTATACCACGGAAACGCCGCTCAACCGGTTCGTCGACGCCCTGCCTCCGGAAAGTGAAAGCGTGCGCGCGCTCGAGCGTGTCGCCGCCCGGATCGTTGCCAGCCGCGTTCCCGACCCGTTGGACGCCGCGCAATTGCGCCGGCAGTTCGACCAGTGGGCCGGCAATGACGCCCGCTTCCAGCCGGCCGCCGCCGAAAATGCGCTCCTGGCCGAGCTCAAGCCGCTGTCGAAGGACCTGGCCATGCTGGGCGCCACCGGCCTGCGTGCGCTGGGGGATCTGGAATCCGGCCATGCAGCGCCCGAGGAGTGGATCGCCGGCCAGACCCGGGAATGCGCGCGCATGGAACGGCCGGCCGCCGAGGTCTCGCTGGCCGCCGTGCGCCCCGTGAAACTGCTGCTGGAGGAATTGGCCCGTAGAAGCCGCAAGGCCGCGCAGTAACAAGGCTGCGATCTATCCCACCAGCGGACAGGCGGTCCCATCCGTGGACAGCCCGCACGCGCAAACCCCGGCGCGCCATCTTCGTATCGCGGCACCTCGCGTGCTGGCATTCTCCCAACCGGAGGTGTTCATGGCCCGGAAAGAACGCATCCGCGAACCGCTGGACGGTTCGCCGACTCTCGAGTATCTCAACCAGCGGATGGCGTCCGGCTGGAAACTGGTCGCCCTCGAATGGGAGCGCGAGGCTGCCGCCCCGGCCGAACTCCCCGCAACCCACGAACGCGTCGAGGAGATCCCCTACGGCTTACAGGTGTCCGGCGACTGCCAGCGGCTGGTGGAGAATCCCGCCGAGACGCAGATCATCATTCTCGCCCTCGACATGATCGTCGAAGACTGCCCGCTTTCGCAGGTGGCCGACGAGTTGAACCGCCGCGGGCACCGCAACCGCGACGGCAAACCCTGGACTCCAGGCGCGCTTTTCAGCCTGCTGCCGCGCATGATCGATGTGGGCCCGCGCGTCTTCGTCAGTGAGGAGTGGGTGACCCGCCGCAAGCGGCTTCCCCGGGTTGTGTGAACGCATCACTGCTGGCCGCGGGCGGCTCTCAGTTGATGCACCCGCATGAGCCCGGCCTTCGCCCAGGTGTCGCTGAAATCCAGGGAGACGGTGATCTCGTACTCCTGTTCCGCCATCGCGAGGTTGTTCATCTTTTCGTACCAGAGCGCCAATGAACCGTGCGCGCTCTCGGAGTCGCGATTGAGTTTGACCGCCTTTTGCAGGGCCTTGCCGGCCTCGTCGGACATTCCCAACTGACCGTAGGTGAGGCCGATCCATTCCCACACCTGTGAAGTCGGCTGAAGGGCCGCGGCCAGTTGCAGCCGCTGCAGGGCCTCCGGGTAATGACCCAGGCACGACAGCGTCCGACCCCACATGGCGTGCACATAGTAGCTGTTGGGCGCCATCAGCTCCGCACGCCGCAGATAGGGGATCGCCAGGTCGCAACGGTTGCGCTCGTCCAGGGCTTCGGCAAAATTCAGCAGGGGCCGGGGGTTGTGCGTGGACTCGAAGGCGGCCAGCGCCAGGAGCCGGTCCGGGTCTCCCCACAGTTGATTGCGCTGGTAGCACAATATGCCGAACCCAACTACCACCGCCGCCATGATACCGTAGCCGGTTGCGCGCGGGAGCCGTACGCGGGATGCGATCTCGCACCCGATGAAAATCAGTCCGATCAAAGCCCCGTACATGCGCCGTTCCACGATCGCGTCATCGAGCGGCACGACCGAAGACGTGGGAGCCAGCCAGATCAGGAACCACAGCAGGCCGAAGCAAAACAGCGGATAGCGGCGCCGCCACAGGACGGACAGGGCCACCAGCGCGGCCAGCAGCAACATGTAGACGATCGCGCCGTGCTCGGTGACGGTGCGCGAAGGCACGTAATCGTGATCGATCGATTGCCCTACCGGAATTATCGCCAGCCGGACGTAGAGAAACAGGACCCGGGCCTCGGTGAAGAGGTACTGATACCACGTGAACATCGCGGCCGAAAAGCCCGCGGTGGCCGATCGGCTGAGCAGGCGAAAGATCGCGATGGCCGCGCCGGCCGCGCCGGGGATCATCAGCAGGTACAGCCGCCGGTTCTTGCGCAAGCCTTCCAGCGTAAACGGCGCGGGCCAGAATACATCGGTGAGAACCAGGATTCCGGCCAGGCTGACGACGTTCTCTTTGGTTTTGACGCCGAGCCCGAACAGTGCCAGCACGGCTACCGCTTCCAGCCAGGAAATGGATTCGCGCCGGCGATACAGACAGACCGCGTAGGCGAGCAGTGCGAACATCGTAGCCAGGCTTTCGGACCGGCCGGCAATGTAACTCACCGATTCGGTCTGCAGGGGGTGGACCAGGAAAATCCCCGCCCCGATGATGGATGCCGCCGTAGCTTTCGATTTCGCCCACCCGGCCTTGCCGAGCAGCCGCAGAAGAATCAGACACACCAGCCCCGTATTGACCGCATGGATCGCCACATTCAGCACATGATAGCTGAACGTCCCCTCGCCCCACAGCCAATAGTTCAGGAAGTAAGAGGTCATCAGCACGGGGCGCGATCCGGCCAGCCACGTCTGGAGGATCAGTTGCCGCAGCGATTTCAGATGGAGAGGAAGCGGGATGTCGTCAAATACCAGCTTTCCATTCAACGCGGGAGAGTATAGCGCCAGCGCCACAAACAACGCGCCGAGTAACCAGAGGCCCCAAAGTCTGATCGGAGCTGCGGAGACGGCTGCCTGTAACTTCCGGGGAGGCGGGGACTTCTTAGTGACCGTGCGACGCACCTTGGCTCGTCGCTTCATGCTAACAAATCCGTCGAACTCCCGGTTGCTCGGACGTTCACAGTTGAGGAGGCTGATGTGTGTTTGCGAACGCGATCAGCTTCGTTTAGCGGTGAAGCTTAGGTAAGTCCTGTAGTCGCTCCCCGGCGCGGCAACTTCGAACTTGCCGTGGAGCGTGCCCTTGTCCAGCCACTGCGACAATCGATACCTGGGCCCGGCCTCGCTCGCGTCGGACTCGAATACTACCGTGTTGGGCGCGGGAAACGCCAGCTTGTAACGGATAATGTGCCCCTCGCTATCGAAATAGATCGCGCGGGGCGTCTCACTCGGCGGGTCCAGGTAGATCACCATCAGGTCGTCGTGCCGCGCTCCCGAGTCGTAGCCGGCGTAGTTGTGGCGCACCACGATCTTCTGGTTCAACTGCAGCTCGTAGGAGAAGCCGCCCTGCCCGGCTCCGAGCGGCGTGTCTTTCTCCCCGGCGATGCCCGTCCACTTTCCCAGCAGGAATTCGAGCTTCTTCCAGGCCGGTTCCACCTTGCCGCCGGCGTCTTGACCAGCGGCCAGTGCGCAGAACAGCGCCACGCCCAGAATCGGTTTTCCCGTTAATCGCATACTCCTTACTTTCTGGCGGTCACGGTAATCTCGATGCGCGCCTTGGGGTCCGCCAGTTTGGTCACGCCCACCGTGGTCCGCGTGGGGCGCGGCTCTTTGAAGACGGTGGAGTAGACCGCGTTCATGCGCGCGAACAGCTCCATGTCGGTGAGGTAGACCTGCACGGCCACCACGTGTTCATAGGTCATCCCCGCCGCTTTCAGCACCACCCCGATGTCTTCCAGGCACTTCTTCACCTCGGCTTCGAAATCGGCGGGCACCTCCCGGGTCTTCAGGTCGCGGCCGATCTGCCCGGAAATGTAAAGCGTCCCATCCAACAGGATTCCCGGGCTGAACATGGGCGCTGCCGCTCCCGCGGCGGGGGCGAATTCCGGGGGCGCGATGACTTTCTTTTCGGCTGGAAGCGGGAGGGCGGTCAACAGGGTGGTCCACAAAAGCGCGCAGAGCAGTTTTCGCATTCTGCCAATTTACCACCGCCATGACGCGGCCGGGTGCCGCTCCCGCTCCTGCCCCGCCCACCACCGGGTGCCGTGCCCCCCTGAACCTACCGCAACGCGTCGCGGACGCGCTCGCTGAGCATGTCCACAAACCGCTCGGGCACGTAGCCGTTCATGCGGCTCACCACCTGCCCGCGCCGGTCGATCACGATGGTGGTGGGAATTGACGTGATGGCCAGCGCGCGCGTCAGGCCGTCCTCGAAGTACACCTTGTCCGGCCACTTTTCCGCTTCCAGGAAAGGCTTCACCAGACTGCGGTCTTCATCGGTGTCGATCGATAAGAAAACCACGTCGGCATTGTCCCGGAAGCGCTGCTTCACCCGCTGGTAGAGCGGATGCTGGGCGCGGCAAGGCACGCACCAGGTGGCCCACACGTCCAACACCAGGATCTTGCCCTTCAGGCTGGCCATGTTCAGCTTCTCCCCGTCCAGGCCGCCGAGGGTGAATTCCATGGGGTTGGTGAGCAGCGCGTTGGGGTCGCTCTGGCGCATGCGCATCTCGCGCGCGCGCACCAGCGCCAGGTTGCGGTCGTACGCCTCCAGCAGGAGGTCGCCCAAGCCGGCATCCGTGCCCTTCGCCCGGCGATAGAGGTCGCCCATGCGGGCGCGGTCGCGGGCGCGGTCGGCATCGGTGGTCTTCGCATCGGGGATGGCGAAGGCATCGGCCAGCGCGCGCGCCGCCGCCTCCGGCTTTCCGAGGCGCTCCTGCCAGCGCGCGTTCTCCCGCGCGGCGTCGGCGTTGGGGTAGGTTTCAAACGCGCGCTGCGCCAGCGCCAGCGCCTCCTCCAGGCGGCCCAGGTTGCCGCCGGCGCGCGCTTCAAAGCCGAGCGCGCGGCTGAGCGAGCGGTCCGTCTGGTTCTGCCACTCGGCGGCGCTCATGCCGCCATGCGCGCCGCCCTTCTGCATTTGCCGCAGCAGTTCTTCGCTGCGCCGCGCGTATTTGAGGGCACGCTCGGCGGCGGTCTTGGCATCGCTCGTCAGCAGGGCGCGCGCCACCGCGTCGAGGATCTGCAGATCGTCCGGCTGGCGCCGCAGCACGCGCTCGCCGAATGCGATGATGCGCGGGTCGTCGTTGGCCTGTATGGCGGCGCGCACCGCGGCGCGCTCGATATCGGGCCGGCCGGGCGAATCCGGGTATTTGGCGAGATGCTTTTCGAGCGCGCGCAAGAATTCGATGGGGCTCGATCCCGCTTCCGCGAGCGCGCTCTCCAGCTCCTCCTTTTCCTGAGGCGAGAGCTCGGCTTTCGGTGGCGCCTTTGCCGGCTGCGCGGAGCACGGCCACGCAGCCAACGCCAGCACCAGCGGCAGCAGCCGGTTCATGGCTGCGTTTTGCGGATCGCTTCGGCAATCTCCGCCGCCCGCGCGCGCGCGGTGTGCATGAAGTTCTCGTTGTTCGCGATGCGGTCGAGCGTGGGCAGGTACTGCTCCAGTCCCACCAGGCGCTTCCGTTCCAGGGCCGATTCCAGCAGGATCAGCGCCTTGACCACGCCCAGCCGGTCGTACTTCGCCGCGCGCTCCAGCTCAATGCGGTGCTCGGCCGATTCGGCCATGCGCTCGCACCAGTCCTGCAGCGCCCTCGCCGATGGGTCTTCGGAGTAATTGAACTTGACCTCGCTCTTCTGCGCGCCATTTTCGTAGCGGAAGGTCTTGGTCCCCATGAAAGCCACCTTCACCGGCGCTTCCAGCGGGCGTTTGAAATATTCCAGTTTCTCCGCCAGGCCGAACATCTCGCTGGTGTCGCTTTCGTTGACGTGGAACGTGAGCGGCTGGTCGTCGTCGGCCGCCTCGCGGTATTCGGCATCGCCGCTCTTTTCGAGCGTGACCTGCAGGTAGGCCGGGGTGCTTCCCGGGAAGGCGCGGGAATAGAACAGCCGGGGTCCGTCGCCGGCCCAAAGCGCGCTTGCCGCGAGCAGAATCAGGGACCACTTCATACCGGTTCCGGCAACGCCAGCCTCCTGGCAGTGGACTGGCGCGTGGCGTGGCAGATGGCCACGGCCAAGGCGTCGCAGGCGTCTTCCGATTCGATGGCTTCGGCCAGCCCCAGCAGGGACCTCACCATCGTCTGCACCTGGAACTTCTCCGCGCGTCCATATCCCACCACGCTGATTTTCACCTCCAGCGGAGAATACTCCGCCAGCTCCACCCCCGCCTCGGCAACCACCAGCAGGGCGACCCCCCGCACATGCGCCAGTTTGAGCGCCGTCTTGGCGTTCGCCGCATGAAAAACCTCTTCCACGGCGGCCGATTCGGGCCGTTGCTCCCGGATGAGCTCCCGCAACCCGCCGGCGATCTCCAGCAGCCGCTTTTCAAACGGCGTCTTCGTATTGGTGCGAATTACCCCGGCGGCGACCAGGCGATGGTCCCGGCCGTCGCTCTCGATTACGCCGTAACCGGTACGTTGCGATCCGCAATCGATGCCCAGGACCCGCACGCTACTGTGCCATTGCCTCCAGCTCCTTTTCGTCGATATCGAAGTTGGAGTACACGTTCTGCACGTCGTCGTGCTCTTCCAGCGCCTCGCTCAAGCGCAGCATCGCGCTGGCATGCTTGCCCTCCAGCTTCACCAGGTTCTTGGGGACCATGGCGATCGCGGCCTCGTCGTGGCTCACCGGGATGCCGCTGGTCTCCAGGGCTTTGAGCACGGCCTCGTGGGCTTCGGGAGGCGAGAGAATCTCCCATTGATCGCCGTGGTTGCGCAGATCGTCGGCCCCGGCGTCGAGCACGATGGCCATGAGCTGGTCTTCTCCAGTCTTCTCGCTGGACACGAAGATCTGGCTCTTGCGATCGAACATCCAGGCGACGCTGCCCTGCTCGCCCATGTTCCCGCCGTTCTTGGAAAAGACATGGCGGATGTCGCTGACCGTGCGGTTGCGGTTGTCGGTGGCCACATTCACCAGCACCGCCGCGCCGCCCGGCCCGTAGCCCTCGAACATCACTTCTTCGATCTGGCCGCCTTCCAGTTCGCCGGTGCCGCGCATGATGGCCTTCTTGATGTTGTCGGCGGGCATACTGGCGGCCTTGGCGGCCAATATGGCGGTGCGCAGGCGGGGGTTCATATCGGGGTCCCCGCCGTTGCGCGCGGCGATGTTGATTTCCTTGATGATGCGCGTGAACGATTTTCCGCGCTTGGCGTCCAGAGCCGCCTTCTTGTGCTTAATGGTGGCCCATTTGGAATGGCCCGACATGTGAACCTCGCAGGTAGGCCCGCCCTCAGCGGCCGGGATGGCCAATGTTTAATGAATGCAACGTATTTGAGGATAGCAGAATCAGGAATTGCGGTAAAGCCGCGGCCGTCGGCGATCGCGGGCGACGCGGGCGAGTGCCGGCCCTGATCCCTACCCCAGCGCAAAGGCGTTCCACCGCCGCGCGCCGCTGGTATACTCGGCTGGAGGAGAATCCACTTACCATGAGACGAATTGCCGTGTGCGCTTTGTTGTTGGCCGGGACGCTGGCGGTCGGGCTCGGACAGACCGACAAGAAAAAGTTCATGACCCCCAACCCGCAGAGCCCGCCCATGCAGACCTCCGTCACCATCGGGGGCAAGGAGATCTGGATCGCCTACCACGCGCCTTCGGTGCGCGGGCGGAAGATATTCGGCGGGGCGGACGCCCTGCAGCCGGACGACTCCGTGTGGCGCGCGGGCGCCGATCAGGCCACGTTCCTGCACACCGCCGCCGACCTCGACCTGAACGGCCTGAAAGTTCCGGCAGGGGAATACACGCTTTTTATCGCGCTCGATAAGGGGAAGTGGCAGCTCGCCGTGAACAAACAGGCGGGACAGTGGGGCACCGAGTACGACGCCAGCAAGGACCTGGGCCGCGTGGCCATGACCGTGAGCAAGCCGGCGGCGCCGGTGGAGCAGCTCAAGATCACGCTCGCGGGCGCGGGCGGCAACAAGGGCAAGCTCGAGATCGCCTGGGAAAACGTGGACGCGTCGGTGCCCTTCACGGTCAAGTAGAGACTTTGTCAAAACGGCCGAATGCGGCCAGCGCCGCCTGTCCCAGGCTGATGCCTCCATCGTTGGGAGGCACGGCGCGGTTGGTCCAAACCTGGAAGCCTGCGCCCAGCAGCAGGGGACCAAGATCCGCAAGCAGCAATTCGTTCTGAAACACGCCGCCCGAGAGGACAATGGTGCGCAGCCCCTGTTCGCGTGCGACGGCGAGCACGGCATCCGACAGGCCCTGCGCCATGGCGCGATGAAAGCGGCGGGCGATGGCGGCCGGGTCTTCGCCGCGAAGCCGGTCTGCGACCACGGCCTGAAGCAATGGGCGGAAGTCCAGCTCGCCGCCGGCCAGTGGAAACGGATACGCGCCGCCGGAGCCCTTATGCCGGCGGGCGATATGCTCCAGCCACATGGCGGCCTGGCCCTCGAAGCTGATCGGCCGCGTGAAGCCGGCGAGCGCCGCGGCGGTGTCGAACAGCCGGCCGGCGCTGGTGGTGGTGAAGGAGCGCACGCCTTTGCGGGCGAGCGAGAGCGCCTGGCGATAGCGCGCGGGAAAGCGAAAGGGCGCGTCGGTGAAATCGGGCAGTCCCTCCATTTGCGCGAGAAATCCCGCGGCCGCCTGGACGGGGTAGCGCGCGGCGGCATCGCCGCCCGGCAGCACGGCGCGGCGCAGGTGAACCACGCGCTCGAAACCCGCGGCCACGCTGCCCACGAAAATTTCGCCGCCCCAGATGGTTCCGTCGTCGCCGTAGCCGGTGCCGTCGAAGCTGACGCCGGCCACGCGCTGGTCCCAGGCTTCGCGCTCGGCCAGTACGGAAGCGAGATGGGCCCGATGGTGCTGCACCGCGCCATGCTCCCGAGCGGCCAGGCCCAGGGCGTGAGTGGTCGACGCGTACTGCGGATGGCAGTCGTGGACCACCAGCAGGCGGTCCCAGGGAACGTCGTACATGGCCGCCAGGTCGCGAATGGTTTCCGTGAAGGCCTGAAACGCTTCGTAATGCTCGAGGTCTCCAATGTGCTGGCTGACGAAGGCTTGGCCCTCGACCACCAGGGTGACGGAGTTCTTCAGGTCCGCTCCCACGGCCAGAATGGGGCGCTCGCTGGGCAGGCGCGCCACGGCGCCGGGGGCGTAGCCGCGGGCGCGGCGCAGGACCGCCGGTCCGAAGGCGCCCACGCGGACCACGGAGTCATCCACGCGGCGCGCGATGGGCCGCTCTCCGGCCAGGAACGCGTCGGCGATGCCGCCGAGCCGCTCGCGCGAATCCTCGTCCTGGTAAGCGATGGGCTCGTTGGAACGGTTGGCGCTGGTCAGCACCATGGCGCGCGGAGCATCCCCGGCGAACAACAGGTAGTGGAGCGGCGTGTAGGGGAGCATCACGCCCAGCTCGTCGTTTTCCGGCGCCACGCCCTCCAGCTCCAGCCGGGCCGGGGCCAGGACGATGGGGCGCTCGAGCGATTCGAGCGCCGCTTCGGCTTCCGGGGCCAGCTCCACCAGCAGCCGCGCCTCCTCGAGATCCCGCGCCATGAGCGCGAATGGCTTCTCCTTGCGGAATTTGCGCTCGCGCAGGGCGCGCACGGCGGCGCCGTTGCGGGCATCGCAGGCCAGATGGTAACCGCCCAGTCCTTTGACGGCCACGATTGCGCCGGCGCGCAGCAGGGCGGCGGCGCGGCCGATGGCGGCGCCGTCTCCTTCCACGATTTCGCCGCCGGCGCGCAGCAGGTAATGCGGCCCGCACACGGGGCACGCCACCGGCTGCGCATGAAAACGCCGGTCCGCGGGGTCGTGGTATTGCGCCGCGCAATACTGGTCCATGGGCCAGTCTCTCATGGTGGTGTGGCGCCGGTCGTAGGGCAGCGCGAGCACGATGGTGTAGCGCGGCCCGCAGTTGGTGCAGTTGATGTAGGGGTATTGGTAGCGCCGGTCGCCCGGGTCGAACAGTTCCCGCAGGCACTCGCCGCATACCGGCAGGTCGGGCGAGATTCGCACCGTCGGCGCGCCCTGCCGCCGGCTCTCGCGGATGATGAACCCGGTCAGGCCGCAGGGCGCCGCCGGAGAGACGTCGATGGCGGTGATGCGCGCGGCGGGCGGCGGCTGGGCCTCGAGATCGCGCAGGAAGGCCTCGAGCGCGGGCTCGGCGCCTTCCAGGTAGATCTCGACTCCTTCTTCGCCGTTCAAAACCCAGCCGGCCAACGTATTGGCGTGCGCCAGGCGAAACACGAACGGTCGAAAGCCGACGCCCTGTACCACCCCGCGGACGCGAATGGACCGGGCGCTCACCATGGATTCCGCCAGACCTCGCCCCTCCGCCATCATAGCCAACTAGCGCCGCGGTCACCAGCTTGCGGATTGTCCGTGATCCGTCGATATGATGTCACCGCCGAGGCGCCGAGACGCCGAGCGAATCCAAGCCTATTGGTTTTCTCCGCGTGTTCGGATGGCTCGCCGCGCGAACGTGAAGGAATCGAAAAAGCGCGAATTGCTTCGCAGCGCTCGCTCGCCCTTGCACCCAACAGGTACCGACACCGAGGTGGCCGAGAGCGCCGGGCAACCCTCAATTCTCGGCGTCTCGGCGCCTCGGCGGTGGAAAGCCACATCCCGCGCCCCGGCTCTGATAAAATACAGGTGTACCTCCCCAAAACATTTCTCATGAGATTTGGCGTCATCGTTTTTCCGGGCAGTAATTGCGATCACGACGCTCTCCATGCCGTCAGCCGCAACCTGGGGCAGCCGGCGGAGTTTATCTGGCACGATTCGCGGTCGCTGGGCGGCGTCGATGCCGTCATCCTGCCGGGCGGTTTCGCCTATGGCGACTATCTGCGCTGCGGCGCCATCGCCCGCTTTTCGCCGGTCATGAAGGCGGTCGGCGAGTTCGCCGCCGCCGGCGGCCTGGTGCTGGGAATCTGCAACGGCTTCCAGATCCTGGTGGAGGCCGGGCTCCTGCCCGGCGCACTCATCCGCAACCGCAGCTTGAAGTTCATCTGCCGCGAAGTCCGCCTGCGCGTGGAAACCACCGGCTCGCCCTTCACCAGCGCGGCCCAAGAAGGGCAGGTGCTGCGCATGCCCATCGCCCATGGCGAGGGCTGTTACTACGCCGCCGAGCGCACGCTCGACGAACTCGCCGACGGCGACCGCATCGTCTTCCGCTACCTGGACAATCCCAACGGCTCGCTGCGCGATATCGCCGGCATCCTCAACCCCGCGCGCAACGTCATGGGGATGATGCCGCATCCCGAGCGTGCCACCGAGCCGCTTATGGGGTCCTGCGACGGCCTGCTGGTCTTCCAGTCGATGCTGGCGGTCGCGCAGGCCGTCCGGTGAACGCATGACCGGAGCCAACACGCCGGAGGTGATCGCGCAGCATCAGCTCACCGACGCCGAGTATCGCAAGATCGTCGGCATTCTGGGACGCGAGCCCAATTACACCGAACTGGGCATTTTCAGCGTGATGTGGAGCGAGCACTGCTCCTACAAGAGCTCCCGCCGGCACCTAAAGAAGCTGCCCACACGCGGCCGCCTGGTGGTGCAAGGGCCCGGGGAAAATGCGGGCATCGTCGATATCGGCGGCGGATACGTGATCGCCTTCAAAATCGAATCGCACAACCATCCCAGCTTCATCGAGCCGTTCCAGGGCGCGGCCACCGGCGTGGGCGGCATCCTGCGCGACATCTTCACCATGGGCGCGCGCCCCATCGCGGTGCTCGATTCGCTGCGCTTCGGCCGGCTCGACGACGCGGAAACCGGGGCGCGCAATCGCCGCATCGCGTCGGGCGTGGTGGCGGGCATCGCCCATTACGGGAACTGCTTCGGCGTGCCCACCGTGGGCGGCGAGTGCGTCTTCGAGCGGTGCTACGACGGCAACCCGCTGGTCAACGTCTTCGCCCTGGGCGTGTGCCGGAAGGAAGAGGTTTTCTACGCGCGCGCCGCCGGCGTGGGCAACCCGGTCATCTACGTCGGCGCGCGCACCGGCCGCGACGGCATCCACGGCGCCTCCATGGCCAGCGCCGAATTCACCGAGGAATCGAAGCAGAAGCGGCCCAACGTGCAGGTGGGCGACCCGTTCATGGAAAAGCTGCTGCTCGAAGCCTGCCTCGAGGCCATGCGGACCGGCGCCATCGTGGGCATTCAGGATATGGGCGCCGCCGGCCTCACCTGCTCCACCTGCGAGATGGGCTCGCGCGGCGGCGTGGGCATCGAGATCGAGCTCGACCGCGTGCCGCAGCGCGAAACCGGCATGACGCCCTACGAGATCATGCTTTCGGAATCGCAGGAGCGCATGCTGCTGGTGGCGGATAAAGGCCGCGAAGAGGAGGTCTTCCGCGTATTTGCAAAGTGGGGCCTGGAGGCCGCGGAGATCGGCTTCGTGAGCGAGGACGGGCGGCTGCGCGTGAGGCACCACGGCGAGGTAGTCGCGGAGATCCCCAACCGCGAGCTGGCCGACGAAGCGCCGCTCTACGACCGCCCGCACACGCGCCCGCCGCGCGCCGGGCTGATTCCCGACCTGCCCGCGGCCAGCGTACAGAAGGCCCTGCCGATGCTGCTGGCCGCGCCTGATCTATGCTCGAAGCGCTGGATCTGGGAGCAGTACGACTACCAGGTGCGCACCAACACCATCGCCGGCCCGGGCGCCGAGGCAGCCATCATCCGCATCAAGGAGACGGGCACCTCGGTCGCCATTTCGCTCGATGGCAACGGCCGTTACTGCTACCTTTCGCCGCGCGAGGGCGCCCGGCTGGCTGTCGCCGAGTGCTGCCGCAATCTGTCCACGGTGGGCGCGCGTCCGGTGGCGGCCACCAACTGCCTCAACTTCGGAAATCCCGAGCGTCCCGAAATCATGGCCCAGCTCGTGGAAGCCATCGAAGGCATCGCGGAGGCCTGCTCCTTTTTCGAAACGCCCATCACCGGCGGCAACGTCAGCCTCTACAATGAAACGCTGGGCGAAGCCATCTACCCCACTCCGGTGCTCGGCATCGTGGGCCTGCTGAAGACCGGCGCGCCGGTCACCATCCCCTTCAAGAACGCGGGCCGCAGCGTGATGCTGATCGGCGGCGCGGGCAGTTGCGACGACCCGCGCTTCGGCTGCACCGAATACGCCAAAGAGATACTGAGGCGGCTGTGGGGGCTGCCGCCGGCGCTCGATCTCGATTACGAGAAGCGCGTGCAATTCGCCATACGCAAAATCATCGCCGAGGGTCTGGCCGAATCCGCCCACGATCTCAGCGATGGCGGCCTGGCCGTCGCGCTGGCGGAGTGTTCCTTCGGCCCCGCCGGGATCGGCGCGCAGATCGATGTCGATAGCGACCTGCGCCCGGAAATGCTGGCCTTTCACGAAGGCCCTTCGCGCATCCTGATCTCGACGGCGCACCCCAAGCGGGTGGCCGACATCGCCGAGAAGTACGAGATCGAGGCTCCGGTAGTGGGCGTTACAATTGAGAAGGGAATCGAAATCCGCCAGCGCGCCATGACGCTGGGATGCTGGGATATTGCGGCGCTCAGAGCCGCCTGGGAGCAGGCCTTCGAATCGCATGTCCGATAAACTCCACGAGGAATGCGGCGTGGTGGCCATTTACGGCCATCCCGAAGCGGCCAAACTGACGTACCTGGGACTCTACGCGCTGCAACACCGCGGACAGGAAAGCGCCGGCATCTGCACCACCGACGGCGTGGAGATCTACGGTCACAAATCCATGGGCCACGTGGCCGACATCTTCACCGGCCCGGTGATTGCGGCCTTGCCAGGTGAGCTGGCCATCGGCCACACGCGCTACTCCACCGCCGGCGACACGGTGTTGCTCAATGCCCAGCCGTTTTCGGTGGCCTGCAACAAGGGCAAAGTCGCCGTGGCCCACAACGGCAACATCACCAACGCCGCGGAGCTGCGCGCCGAGCTCGAGCGCCGCGGCTCCATTTTCCAGGCGTCGAGCGATACCGAAGTCATCCTGCACCTGGTGGCCCACTCCTCGGAGCGCACGCTGGCGGGTGCGCTGCGCGAGGCGCTGCTGCAATTGGAAGGCGCGTTTTCGCTGGTATTCCTGGCTCAGGACCGCGTGATCGTGGCCCGCGACCCGCACGGTTTCCGCCCGCTCGCGGTCGGCGAAATGGAAGTCTCGGGCGGCCGCAAATGCTACGTCTTCGCTTCGGAAACCTGCGCCTTCGACCTGATCGGCGCCGTCTACCTGCATGACGTCGAGCCCGGCGAAATGATGATCGTGGGTCCCGAAGGCATCACGCGCGAGCGCTGGACGCCCGAGCAGCCGCGCTCGCAGTGCGTCTTCGAGCACGTGTACTTCGCGCGCCCCGATTCCATCGTGTTCGGCCGCGCCGTGGAGGAATCGCGGGAAAAGCTGGGCAGCCTGCTGGCGCGGGAACATCCCGCCGACGCCGATATCGTGGTGCCGGTGCCCGATTCCGGCGTGGCCGCGGCCATCGGCTACGCCGCCGAAAGCGGCCTTCCGTACCGCCAGGCGCTGATCCGCAACCACTACGTGGGCCGCACCTTCATCGAGCCGACGCAGGCCATCCGCGATTTCGGAGTCAAGCTGAAGCTCAATCCCGTGCGGTACCTGCTGCAAGGGAAGCGGGTGATCCTGGTGGACGACTCCATCGTGCGCGGCACCACCAGCCGCAAGATCGTGCGTATGGTACGCCAGGCCGGCGCCCGCGAGGTGCACCTGCGCATTTCGTGCCCGCCTACCGTCTCACCCTGTTTCTACGGCGTCGATACGCCGACGCGCAGCGAGCTGATCGCCTCCCATCACAGCATCGAGGAGATCCGCCGCTTCGTCGAAGCCGATTCCCTGGGCTACCTTTCGCTCTCCTCTCTGCGCCGCGCCGTCGACGACGACCGCCACGAATATTGCTACGCCTGTTACACTGGCGACTATCCGACGGACCTGGTCAACATCGAAGAGCTGATCTCGGCCCGGCAGAAACGGCACTGAGCCCTTTGGCCAACCTCGACGGCAACAGCCTGACTATCGACGATGTCCTGGCCGTGGCCCGCGCGGGCGCCCGCGCCGCTCTTTCCGATGTCGCGCGCGAGACCATGCAGAAGTCGCGCGCGCTCATCGACGGGCTGGCCGCGGGCGAGGCGCCCATCTACGCCGTCAACACGGGCGTCGGCCTGCTGGCCGACGTGCGCATTCCGCGGGAAGACCTGGACCAGCTCCAGCGCAACGTCATCCGTTCGCATGCGGCCGGCGTGGGCGAACCGCTCGGGCGCGAGGCCGTTCGCGCCATGATGCTGATCCGCGCCAACGTGCTGGCCAAGGGATTCTCGGGCATCCGCCCGCTGGTGGCCGAACGCCTGTGCGATTTGCTCAACGGCGGCGTCACGCCGGTGGTTCCCTCGCAAGGCAGCGTGGGCGCCTCAGGCGATCTGGCTCCGCTGGCCCACATGGCGCTGGTGCTGATGGGCGAGGGCGAAGCCGAATTCGGCGGCGCCGTGCTTCCCGGCGCCGAGGCACTGGCGCGCGCGAGCATCGCGCCCATCGAGCTGCATCCCAAAGAAGGCATCAGCCTGATCAACGGCACGCAAGCCATGCTGGCCATCGGCTGCCTGGAGCTCGAAGCGGCGTGCGTGCTCACCGAAACCGCCGATGTAGTGTGCGCCCTCACGCTCGACGCCCTGCGCGGCACGCCGCGGGCTTTCGACGAGCGCATCCATGCCGCGCGCCCGCACCCGGGACAGATGGCCAGCGCGGCGCGCCTCCGCCAGTTGCTCGAAGGGAGCGAAATCCGCCAGTCGCACATCGCCTGCCGGCGCGTGCAGGATGCCTACTCGCTGCGCTGCGCTCCGCAGGTGCACGGAGCGGTGCGCGACGCGCTGGCCGAAGCCCGCCGCGTATTCTCCATCGAGCTGAATGCGGCCACCGACAATCCGCTGGTGTTCGGCGACGATATTCTTTCCGGGGGGAACTTCCACGGCGAGCCCCTGGCGTTCCAGCTCGATTTTCTGGCGGTGGCGCTGGCCGCGCTGGCCGGCATCTCCGAGCGGCGTATCGATCGCCTGGTGAATCCGGCATTGAACGAGGAGCTGCCGCCCTTCCTCGCCGGCCACCCCGGCCTGGAGTCCGGGCTCATGATGGCGCAGGTGACCGCCGCCGCCCTGGTGGGCGAAAACCGCGTGCTGGCGCATCCCGCCTCCACCGGTTCCATCACCACCAGCGGCAACAAAGAAGATTTCGTGAGCATGGGGATGACCTCCGCCACCAAGTTCCAGCGCGTGGTGCGCAACACGCGCGCGGTGCTGGCCATTGAGGCCCTGGCCGCGGCCCGCGCGCTTGACCTTCTGGCGCCGCTCAAAACCAGCGTGCCGCTCGAGGTGGCGCGCGCGCGCATGCGCGAAGTTTCTCCGCCGCTCACGGGCGATCGCGCGTACTACCGCGACATCGCCGCGCTCGACGCGCTCATCGCCTCTGGCTCGCTGGCGCACGTGTAGCGCGGCGGCGTCACGTCGAGTAGACCGCCACTTTGGTCACAGTGCGATACCCCATCCGTTCATACAGGCGATAGCCGGGCGGCGTGGATTGCAGGATGCTGCGCTCGATACCGTGCTCGCGGCGCGCCGCGTCCAGGGCGTAGCGCATCACCGCCTCGCCGTATCCGCGCCGCTGGTACCCGGGAACGGTGGCCACGTTGTAGACTCCCAGGGCGCCCCCGCCGGCGACGATGGCCGCGGTCGAGACCGGCTCTTCCGCCACGTACCCCACGTAGGCCGCGAAGCGCTCCCAAACCGAGTCGCCTTCGAACACCTCGCGGAACCACGAGATGGGCACGTGGAAGCACAGCGAGCCGATGGCGCAGAAGTCGTCGCGCGTGCCGCCGCCCGTAACCCGGCGTACTTCGATGCGCGGCAGCGGCTTCAGGGGAGGCGCCACGCGCTCGGCCACCATGCCCGGCAGGTCCACGGAATGCCGCAGCCCGTGCCGCTCGAAGATCTGCCGCGAACGCCGCCGCGCGCGCGGTTGCAGCCAGTCTTCGCACACCCAGTAAGCCCACTCGAAGCCGCGCGCGTTGAAATGAACCATGGGCAGCAGGATGCGGCGCGCCAGCTCCGCTTCTGTTTCGACCGGTGCGGAAAGAAAGGCCGCGTTAAACATCTGGAAGGCGCCCCCCGCGGCGGCAATGCTGACACCGAGCAGTTCGCGGACCTCGCCCGGCTGGCGGCTGGCCGCGATGACGCGGAACGACTCGCGCAGGTTTTCCGCCACGTTGGAGAAGTCCACCGATTCAGTATCGCCTGCCATCGGCGTTCTCGGGTGATTCTCGCGCTGGCCGCTGCCCGCTACTTGCTGCTGCACTGCTCGCGGGCGGCGCGCGTCGCCAGGTCGTCGCAGCGGTTGTTGTCGGCGTGCGAGGAGTGGCCCCTGGTCCACACCCAGGTGGTCTTGTGCCGCGCCGCCTCTTCGTCCAGAGCCTGCCACAGATCCTGGTTCTTCACCGGCGTGTTCCCCTTCATCCAGCCCTTGCGCTTCCAGGCGTGAATCCATTCCGTGATGCCCTTCTTCACATACTCCGAATCGGTGATGACCTCCACTTCGCAGCCTTCCTTCAGCGCGCGCAGGCCCTCGATGGCGGCGGTCAGCTCCATGCGGTTGTTGGTGGTGTGAGGCTCGCAGCCCCACATCTCTTTCTTGTGATGGTTGTGGCGCAGGATGGCCGCCCAGCCGCCTGGGCCGGGGTTGCCCGAGCAGGCTCCGTCGGTGATGAGCGTGACCTTCTTCACCGCGCCAGCGCCGGCTCCGCCTGGAAGAACTGATCCACAAGATCGAGGATGGCCGCCGCCTCCTGCGCCTGGTAGATCGACGCGCGAAGCTGCGCGCCGTTGCGCACGCCGTGCGTGAAGTAGGTGGCGAACTGCTTCATCTTGCCGGATGCGTCCCTTTCCCCGCGCTCGATCAGCATCCCGTAATAGCGCCGCATCATCTCCCAGCGGTCGCGCTGCGTCGCTTCCTGGTAAGCGCCGGTCTCGAGGTACTGTTGGATCTGCCGGAAGATCCACGGATTCGACGACGCCGCGCGGCCGATCATCACCGCGTCGCAGCCCGTCTCCTGCACCATGCGAATGGCGTCCTGCGGCGTGACGATGTCGCCGTTGCCGATCACCGGGATCTTCACCGCCGCCTTCACTTCCGCGATGCGCCGCCAATCGGCCCGGCCGCTGTAGCCCTGTTCCCGCGTGCGCGGATGGAGCGCCACCGCCTGCAAGCCGCAATCTTCGGCCAGTTGCGCCATGCGCACCGCCACCAGCTCTTCGTCGTTCCATCCCGCGCGGTATTTCATGGTGAACGGCATGGCGATGGCTTTGCGCACCTCGCGCAGCAGGCGCTCCACCAGCGGCAGATCGCGCAAGAGGCCGGAGCCGCCGTTGCACTTCACCACCTTGTTCACCGGGCAGCCGAAGTTGATGTCCAGAATATCGAACCCCAGGTCCTGGCACACGCGCGCGGCGTCGGCCATCACCGCAGGATCGCTGCCGAAAAGCTGCGCCGAGATGGGATGCTCCTCGGGCGCGAAGGCGAGGTACCGCGTCATGGTCTTGCTCGGCTTGCGCGCGCCAAACGAAGCGGCCACGCCGTGCGAGCTGGTGAATTCCGTCATGATCAGCCCGCAGCCGCCCAGGTTGCGAATGAACCTGCGGAACACCGTGTCGGTCACGCCCGCCATGGGCGCGAGCACGGTGGCGGGAGCGATCTTCACCGCTCCGATCGAAAACTGTGTGGGGAATGCCTTCATGACCCGCTGCTGACTTGATTTTAGCGGTTTAACCGATGGAAACGGAACTGCCCGGCGGCGCATCCCTTTTACTTGAGGAGAAAATCAGAATGAAGCCGGTTCATATTCTGCTTCTGGTGCTGGCAGGGGCGATCGGCGGCGCGGTAGTGATGAGGGTGGTGCAGAAGCCTCAGCCGGCGCCCGAGCCCGTCACGGCGCAAGTCGCGGCGCCCGCTCCGGCTCCCGAGCCCGCGGCCGCACAGCCGCCCGCGCCCGTCGCGGCGCCCGATGAACAGGCGAAGCCCTCGCCCGCGCCCGCCCCGGAACGAAGAGAAGCACCCAAGCCGCAACGCGTCCGCACTCATGCCAAACCGCTAGCGGTGGCGCGGAACCAGGCTCCGGCGGCCGCGCCGGCCGCCCCGCCGGCGCCGGAGCCGGTGAAGGAAGCACCGGCTCCGCAACCCGCTCCGCCCACGCGCGCGGAACCGGAGAACGCGGCTCCGCCGCCTCCGCCTCCGGCGCCTGAGCCGCGCAAGGTAACGCTGAACGCCGGCCTGCTCCTCCCGGTGCGCCTTGTGGACGGCCTCTCGACGGAGCGCAACGCGCCCGGCGACACCTTCACCGCCACGCTCGATAAAGAGCTCATCGTGGATGGCCTGGTGATCGCCGAGCGCGGCGCGCGCGTGGAAGGGCGCGTGGTGGCTGCCGATCCCGGCGGAAAAGTGAAGGGTGTGGCCGCGCTCGCCGTGGAGTTGACCCGCCTGCACACTTCCGACGGCCAGCTGGTCGCCATCCAGACCGAGAGCTTCGAGCGGCACGCCGAACAGACCCACCGGCAGGACGCCGAAAAGGTTGGCGCCGGCGCCGCCGTGGGCGCGATCATCGGAGCTATTGCGGGCGGCGGCAAGGGTGCGGCCATCGGGGCCGGTGTGGGCGGCGGCGCCGGAGCCGGCGATGTCATGCTCACCCGCGGCAAGCCGGTCACGCTGCCTTCGGAAACGCGTCTCAGCTTCCGCCTCCGTGCGCCGGTGACCATCACCGAGCGGCGCAGTTAGTGCTGTGCAGCGCGAATCAATGGGTGCAGCCCCCAGCGATCGTCGCGACCGCCCCTACGATGCCGTTCTGTTCGACCTTCTGACCGCGCTGCTCGATAGCTGGTCGCTCTGGAACGCGATCGCGGGCGATGCCGAAAGCGGCCGCCGCTGGCGCGGCGAGTACCTGCGGATCACCTATCAAACCGGAGCTTACCGGGCCTACGAGGATCTCGTCGCGGAGGCGGCTGAGGCCGTGGGGCTGCCGCGTAGCCTGGCGGCGGACCTCGAGGCACGCTACTCCGAGTTGCAACCCTGGCCGGAGGCGTGTGAGACCTTGAGTAGCATCGCCGCCGCTGGTGTCTCGCTCGGCATAGTGACTAACTGCTCCGAGCGGCTGGGACGCATGGCAGCGGATCGCCTGGGAGTCGAGTTCGCGGTCATTGTCACTGCGGAGCGGGCGGGCTTCTATAAACCCCATCCCCAGCCCTACCGCCTGGCGCTGGCGGAACTCAAGCTCGATGCGCAGCGCTGTCTCTTTGTGGCGGGATCGGCCTACGACCTTGCCGGCACGTCGAAAGTAGGATTGGCAACATACTGGCACGACCGCAAGGGCATGACGGCGCCCGCGGGGCTGCCGGCTCCGCTGGCGCATGATTCCTCCCTGGAGCCGCTCCTGCCGCTGGTTCTGAATCGCGGTCGACTCTGAGCGCGGCGCGGTTACCTCACCGCCCGGAGGGCCGCCTCAACGGTTGAAAGCGGAAGCAGCCACACGCCCCCGTAAGCGTCCGAGAATCACCGTTAACGGGTGAGGGCCGATCATTCCCGATGGAGCTTGGGATTATGGCTGAGCGGGTGCCCAGTGGTGAGGCAGGAGTTCGGCGAGACTGGTTATGGAGTGGGAGCCTATTCGGGAAAGGACGTATTTAACTAAAATCCTTTCAGAAAAATGGCCCCCCAGAATGGCCAGTAGAAGCCGGGTAAGCGCAGTCTGGCTCTTCCCCCGGGCGGGGAACGAATGGATTGTGCATAACGGGTGTTTCAAGATATTTCGGACTTAATAGGGGTTTTTCCCTATTGCAAAGTCTCGCGACTCTGGCCGATAATTCTTTCGGGCCACAAAGTTACAATAAGGATTTAAGGAAACTATGAATTGGCTTGAATTTTCTGAGGTGGTCACGCTCATCTGTCTCACAGTTGCTCCGTCGGCTTTGGCACAGTCCTGCGGTGGCGGCCCTTGTAACTGCTATGACTGTTACGGCAATTGCCTGCTTGATTCGACTCAGGGGTGTTGCAGCGTGAGTCCAATCGTCGTGGATCTTAGCGGGCGCGGTTTTTCGCTTACAAGCGCTGAAAACGGAGTAGATTTCGACTTTTTTGGAAACGGAAAGCTTACCCGAATTTCGTGGATCGCTCAGAACTCGCCTAACGGCTGGCTTGTCCTGGATAGAAGCCATAACGGCATCATAGACAATGCAAAGGAGATGTTTGGGAACCTCACAGAACAGCCTGAATCGCGAAACCCGAACGGCTTTCTGGCTCTTGCAGTCTTTGATCGCCCGGAGAACGGCGGGAACGGCGACGGTATCATTGATGCAAGAGATAGTGTATACGCTTCGCTTCGCATCTGGGTTGACAGCAACCACAACGGAGTGTCGGAACCCGGAGAACTGTTCACCTTGCAGGAACTCGACATCTTATCGATTTCTCTCGATTACAAGCTATCGATGCGTGTCGACGAGTTTGGAAACCAATTCCGTTACAGATCTACAATTCAGGGAACTGCACATTCTAGAATTGACCGACAGATCTACGACGTCTTTCTTGTGGTACCGCGGAGCTAAGAAGTTACCCGGGAAAGTCGGGAGAATTATATGCTGAAATGTCTAGCCATAAGTCTACTTTCTATTTCGGCGGGAATCGCTCAGACGACTGTCACGATAGATATCGATGGGGCATTCGCTGTTCACGGTATACACACGACGACTCATACATCCAAAACATTTCGAGAGTGTATGGAAAGGCTCCTAGGCAAAGAGAAGCTCGATACTCTCACGGCAATACATCCCTACATGATTGCTCTGCAGAACCTTAGTATGCTTTCCGTTACAACGGTAGTTTTCCGTTACCCGCGCTTCACACCAGACGGAAAATCCGTTGCCGGCGTAATGCCCTATAGTATGGACTCGCTAGGTTTGAAGTTCGATCCCGGAACCACACTGATTTTTACTCCGGATGATCGCCTGACGCGGCTTCTGAACGGAGCCGCACGGGACACATCCTCAACTCAGGTTATTGCGGCGAATCGCGATAAATTGCTGGCTATGCGCTTTGATCCCGGCCGGTTTCCTCGCGCAACGGTATCGCTGGATGCCGTCGTGCTGAGCGATGGTACTGTTATTGGCCCGGACCGTGACAGATTAATAGAGCGTGAGCTTCGCAAATCGGAAGGCGAAAACTCGATCCTGTCAAAGATGAAGGACGCGTCTCTTTCCGAAGCTGACGCTCTGCAATGGCTGACCGATGAGAGCCAGAGGCCCTACAAGAACCCCTCCTTCGATCCCTTCACCCGCCTTCCCGATTTCGAAGCGTTCTATAAAGCGGACTTTGCCCGGACAGTTCTCAAATACGCAAACCAATATGGACGCGCGTTCACAGTGCAGTGGATTCAGGACATCATAGCCGACAAGGCTGCTCTTCCGCAGTTACATCACGTCAAGGAGTAACCCCTGTGAAACCCATAACGTTGATTTTCTTGTTTATTTTTGCTTCGTGTGCCTTACCGGTTCGCGGCCAATGTTGCGATCCCAGCAGGTACGTCGTTTGGTCAACGAATCCCAACAACCCGGATTACGAGGCATCCAGGGGGGATGCAAGATGATTTCGCAGCCGGAGTTCTATACGGTTGTTGGGACTCTCTACTGCAGACCGCATGCCCCATACGGGACAATTTTGCAGTGATCGAGGTTTACTATTCCTGCCAAGTTGCTATTGTCGATGCGCAAGCGATGGAATGGGTATACATCGGTGGTACTGGGGGCGTCGGAAATGGCTCGATTTCGCGGGCCTTTCCGCGCCTGAGCCTTTATTTTGTTAATTTTGAAGACTGCTTTGGAGTATTCTACGGCGGATATGTCTTCGGCACAACGTCCTGTTGAGATTTTTGTCTTGACAGGGAACCGAAGGCCGTTCGTCCTCACGAGATTCACTCGGGCGGAGGACGGAACCGAGGAACAGCACACGGATGTCCGCTGTGAGGGTCCTCCCGGGGACGCGGTGCCGTTGCCGCGCCGCAGCCGTCGGCAGCGTCATCGTCCCGCACCACGCGCACCAGGTCGCTCGCGGCTTGGGCCTCCGGCCAGTCCGCCAACCGGTCCCCCTGATACAGATTCCTGCGAGGATTGGCGAAGGCGGGGCTCAGGCTATAGAAGCCGAGAATCGTTTTGTTGCCGGCGTCGTCAATCGCAAGAAAGGTCTTGGCGCCGCCCATCTCATGGTTCCGTCGGGCGTAGCGCTGCAGGAATTCGTTCAACGCCGTCTCGCCGCAGTCGAAGGCCTCCCGATCATGCCGTTTGCCGATCAGCTCCTCATGCCAGGCCCGAACGTTCATTTCCGCTTGGACAGCGACTTTGCCGCGGCCAGCAGCTTCGCGTTCGGTTTGGGCGGGTTCTCCAACGCGGCCAGAACGCGCAGGCTGTCTCGCCCGGAGAGCTCCACATGTTCCGCTTCCTGGATCACTGCCCTTGCCGCGCTCAAGCTGTGCTGGCGGACGAAATCCGTCAGATCCGTACGCCGTAGCGCCGCGGCCCGTAGAAGGATCGCCTTCTCCCCGGCCGGAATCCGCAGCGACATTCGGCTATTGTCTTCAATTGCGCGCCTGGGCACGGCTGGGCTCCTTTCTACTGTACATATTCAAATAGTACACGATCCTCCTCTCGCCGGTCAGAGTGGGGCCTTCGGTTCCACCGCGAAGGGCAGGCCCGGAGGCCTACCCTACTTTCATCGGCAGGGCGCGCAGGCGCTGGCCCGTGGCCTCGAAAATGGCGTTGCCGATGGCCGGCGCGACGCCCATGATCGGCGTCTCGCCCGCGCCCGCCGAGGGCAGATCCTTGCGGTCGAGCAGCACGCTCTCGATCGCGGGCATGTCCGCGAAGCGCGGTACGCGGTAGCGCGAAAGACGGTCGTTGAGAATTTTGTTGTCGGCGAAATCGATCTGCTCGAACAGCGCCCCGCCCAGGCCCATGGCGATGGACCCTTCCACCTGGTTGCGCAGGTGCTCCGGATTCACCACTGCGCCGCACTCGAAGGCCTCGACCACGCGCAGCACCTTCACCGCGCCGCTGGCGACGCTCACTTCGGCGCAGGTGGCCACGTACCCGCCCTTTTCAAAACCCGCGGACATGCCGCAGCCGCGCCCGGACGTCTTCTTGCGGTCCCTCCAGCCGAACTTCTGGGCGGCCGCCTCCATCACCGCGCGCAGCCGCTCGTTCTTCGCATTCTTCAAGCGGAACTCGAGCGGGTCCATCTTGATGGAATGCGCCAGCTCGTCCATGTAGGATTCGCGCGCGAAATGGTTGGCCGTGCCCGCCAGTCCGCGGTAGGAGCCCTGCCGCAGCGGCGATTGCGACGGATGGAAGCGCTCGGTCTTGCTGGGCACGTCGTAGGGTGTCTGCAATGCCGATGGCCCCGAGTTGTAATTGTGGAATTCCCAGGCGGCCAGCGTCCCATCGGGATTCATGGTGCCGTGCACGTCGATGATGCCGCCGGGACGGAAGTAGGCCCAGGTCATCTCCTCTTCGCGCGTCCAGTTCCGCTTCACCGGCATGCCGGATGCGTACGCCAGGCGCGCGGCTTCGTATGCGGCCTCGCCGTTATGCTTGCCGCCGTAACCGGACCCGGTGTCGGGCATGATCACGTGTACGCGGTCTTCGGGGATTTTCAGGTTCTGGGCAAGTTCGCTGCGCACGCCGAAGGGCCGCTGCGTGCCGGTCCAGACGGTCAGCTTGTCGTCCTGCCATTCGGCCACCGCGGCGCGCGGTTCGAGCGGCACGTGCGCGATGTAAGCGACGGTGTAGGAGGTGAAGTGCGGATTCTCCGCGGCGCCATCGCGGCTGTGCTTCTTGTAATAGGAGAAGACGTCTTTGCTCGAAGCCTCGGCCGTCACCGGCTTCCATTCGGCGCGCAACGCGGCTACCGCCTTGTCCGCCGTGGCCGCGTCGCGCGCGGTCACGCCCACGAAATTGTCTTCGCGCACCACCTTCACTCCCGGCATGGCTTCCGCAGCGGCGCTGTCGAGCGATGCCAGCGTGGCGCCGAACTGCGGCGGATACAGCACCTTGCCGTAGAGCATGCCGGGACGCTTGATGTCGAACGCGTACCTGTGCGCCCCGGTCACCATATCTCGGCCGCCGACCTTGGCGACCGATGTCCCCGCCACCTTCCACTCCGCCGCCGGCGTCAGGGCCACGCTCGAAGGAATCGTCTGCGTCAGCTTCTGCCCGCTGGTCAGATCGCCGAAGCCCGCCCGATGGCTGCCCGAGCTCACCTTGCCATCCGCCACCGAAACGGACGCGCGCTCCACCATCCACTTCTGCGCTGCCAGGTCCACCAGCGTCTCGCGCGCCGTGGCCGCGGCCCGGCGGATCACCGGCCACATCTGCGGCGTGGTCTGGCTGCCGAACGTGCCCATGTCGAAGGGCGTGAGGGCGGTATCGCCCATCACCAGGCGGATCTGCTCCACCGGCGCGCGCAGTTCTTCGGCCACCGCCTGGGTCAGCGACGTGCGCGCGTTCTGTCCCACCTCCACCTTCCCGGTATACACCGTGACCATGCCGGTTTCGCCGATATGGAGCCACGCGCTCAGATTCTGGGGCAGCGGTTCCCTGGTTCCCCGCCGCGCGCCGCCGCCGGATTCCTGTGCGTCGGCGTCGTCCACCATCAGCACCACGATGCCGCCGCCCAGCACCGCGAAGAAATCGCGACGCCTCATGCCCGGCCCCCTTTCTTGGCCGCCGCGCGCACCGCGCTCACCACGCGCGGATACGTGCCGCAGCGGCAGATGTGCCCGTTCATGCCGCTGACGATTTCGGCATCGCTCGGATGGGGAGCGCGCGCGAGCAGCGCCACCGCGCCCAGAATCATGCCCGGCGTGCAGTAGCCGCACTGCATGGCATCGGCTTCCAGAAACGCCTCCTGCACCGGGTGCAGCCTGCCCTCCGGCGCCAGACCCTCGATGGTGACGATGCGTTTGGCGGCCACCGTGCCCACCTTGGTCAAACACGATTTCGTCGCCTGGCCGTCGACCAGCACCGTGCAGGCGGCGCATTGCCCTTCGCCGCATCCGTACTTGGTCCCGGTGAGATCCAGATCGTCGCGCAGGACGCTCAGCAGGGTGCGCTCGGCATCGGCATCGATGTGGTGCTGCGCTCCGTTGACGTGCAATTCTTTTACCCTCGCCATTGGTCCATCGTATCGCGCATGTGCGGAGACATCAATGGATCATGGCGAGCCATTCCCGCACGAAGCGGACGGGGTGCTTGCGATTGTAATAAAACCCCCGCAGCAAGCTTTCCCATAGGGCTTTGTGCGATTCGGGGGACGCTTCAAAAACCTGGTCTTTCCCATCGTGAAGATGGCACAGATAGCTGTAAATCCAGTGTAACGGCACATACCCGTAGTGCCTTCTCAACAGCCCCATGGATTCTTCGAACATCAGGCGCCGCTGCCTCAGGCTAATGTTCTGGCGGTGCATGCGGGATGTGGCCAGGCATTGTGCAGTGGCAACCAGCGGGAATCGTTTGGAAAGCCTGATCCAAAGGTCGTAGTCGAATGCCGACCGGAGAGCGGAATCCAGCATGCCGACGGCTTCCACCGCTTCCCGTCTCATGAAGCACGCCGGTTGGCAGATGCCGCAATCGTGCATAAACATCTCCGGCGTGTAGGGCCGCTTCGTGGGGTAGCATCCCAGGCACTGGCCGTCCACATCTGTCCAGTATGCGTCGCCGTACACCGCGGCGGCGTCCGGTGCGGAAACGAGGTGCTCGACGGCTGTCTGTACCGCTCCCTGCAGATACGTATCATCCGCGCTCAACCACGCCAGGATGCTCCCCCGCGCGCGCCGGAAACCGCCGTTGATGGCGTCCGCAGTGCCCTTATCGGGCTTGGAGTCAAATTGCAGCCGGCCTTGGTACCGCTGCAACAATGCGATCGTGCCATCTGTCGATCCCCCGTCCATTACCAGGTACTCGATAAACGGATAATCCTGCGAGAGCACGCTCTGGATCGTCTCTTCCAGAAACCGGCCGGAGTTCAGTGAAGGAGTAACTATGCTGACGAAGGGTCTCTGCTCCATGACGAAAGGCGTGAAACTCCGTATCTTATCAGAAGGGCCCGGAGCTGTTTGAAATAGCGTAATATCCTGAGAGTACGATGGAAAACAGCAATCCGGGCCAGGCTTTCCTGGACGAGGTGCGGGGGCGGATGCGGCAGTCGCTCGCAAGCTCGGAAACAGGCGAAATTGAGCACCGCGTCGCCGAGGGATTGTCCCGCCTTCGCGAGGCGTCCCGGGAGGCCCTCCTGTGCTGTTCGACGGTGGGTTCTTTGCCGCCACAACCCGACTCTCTCCGCGCTCGGCTCAGCATGTGGCTCGTCCGGATAGTCCGGCAGGCCCTTTTCTGGTACACACCTCAAGTCATTGCCTATCAGTCCACGGCAGCCGGGGCACTGGAAACGCAAGTCGCCCTCTTCGAAGCGATCTGCCGCCGGCTGGAACGCGCCGAGGCGCGTACCGCCGCACTCCAGTTGGAGCTCAGTCGTCTCACCGCGCCGGAGCAGCCCGGAACCCGATGCGGATCCTGATCGCGACCATCAAAGTGCCCTTCATCCGCGGCGGCGCCGAATTGCATGCCGAGAACCTCCGGTTGGCGCTGGAAGCTCATGGTCATGACGTGGATACGGTCGCGGTGCCGTTCCGTTGGAGTCCACCCGAACAGATTTTGGACGGCATGCTCGCGTGCCGTATGCTCGACATGACCGAAACTGCCCAGGGGCCCGTAGACCTGATGATCGCGCTTCGCTTTCCCGCATACTACATGCGGCATCCCAACAAGGTGGTCTGGTTGTTGCACCAATACCGATCCGCTTACGAACTGTGGGATCACCCGCAGGTGGATCTGGGGTTCTGGCCTGCCGGGCAACTGGTGCGCGATGCCATTCGCGAAGCCGATCGCTGGTTACTGCCCGAGGCCAGGAAAATCTTCGCTAATTCCAAGACCGTAGCCGGCCGCTTGCAGAAGTATTGCGGCATAGCGTCCCAGCCGTTGTACCACCCGCCGCCGCTGCACGACCGTCTCCATCACGCCGAGGCCGCGGACTACATCTTTTTCCCCAGCCGCGTAAACCCGCTCAAGAGGCAGTCGCTGGTTCTGGAGGCCCTGGCCAGAACGCGTTCCGGAGTCCGGATCGCCAGTGCCGGCGTACCGGAAAATGGGCAGTATATGGACCTGCTCCAGCGCGAGGCGCGCAGGTTGGGTGTCCAGGATAAGATCCTGTGGCTGGGCAGAATCCCGGATGACGAGCTGGTGGAGCGCTACGCCAGATGCGTCGCGGTGATCTACCCCCCGCTCGATGAGGATTACGGCTATGTTTCCCTGGAGGCCATGCTCGCAGCCAAGGCACTGATCACCTGCACCGATTCGGGTGGTCCGAACGAGTTTGTCGTTCCGGGCGAAACGGGACTGGTCGTGCCGCCGGACCCGGCGGAAATCGCCACCGCTCTGGACCTCCTTTGGAAAGACCGGACGCGGGCCGTGAGAATGGGGCACGCCGCGCGGGCGCACTACGAAAGCCTGGGTCTCTCCTGGCATAGCGTGGTAGACGCGCTCACGGCAGCGCCGGCCTCCGTGGGCTGAGTGCGCTATGCAAATCCACTGGTTCTCGCCGCTGCCGCCCATCGACGTGCCCGCCGCGGCCTGCACCGCCGCGGTGGTTCCTCTCCTGGCGCAGACTGCTTCTGTGGCGCTCTGGACGACGCAGGAGGCGTGGGACCCCACGGTGGAGAGAGCCGCGCGCGTGCAGCGCTATTCCCTGCGCGGCTTTCCCTGGCGTGAGGTCAACCGGGGCGATTGGGCAATCTTCCATCTCGGCCGCGAAGCGGAACACCACGGCGCCATCTGGCGATTGTTCCGGCTGCATTCGGGAATTGCCGTGCTGCACGATGTGCGAATCCACGAGCTGTACCTGAGAGCGCCGCGCCCGGTGGCCTGCGAAGATCCGGATTTTGTCGACCAATGCGAGAGGATTTACGGCCAGGCCGGCCGCCTGGCGGCAGAGATATACCGTGGCGGCCTCTGTTCGCCGGAGCGGATAGCCGAGGCGTTTCCGATGCTCGAACCGATTCTCGAAGCGGCCACCGGCGTGCTGGTTCACGATGGCACACTCGCGCAGGCGCTGGCGCAACGCGCCGGCCCTCCCGTCGTGCTCGCGCCTTCTCCTGTCGGAAAAGACGGGGATCCCGGCGAGTATGTTCGCGCCCTCTACCGCCTGGCTGCTGCGGCCGACCCAGGCTACACGGCATCCTTCAGAATGGCGGAGAGAATCGCCCAGGCGATGAAGCCGTTGGCGGAGGTTCACGTACGGGAGGCAGTCATCGATCGGGCGGCTAAGGCAATCTCGTCCCTAATGCGCCGGAGGCCGCGGGATAGCGAGATTAAGGGATGAAATATGATATGGGGCTCACTTACTGTCTCTACTTGTGATTCCTGCTATACTCGCAGAATTCCGAACATGCCTCCGACCAACCTAAGAGAAGTGGTGCGCGGTTTTCACACCCGCGTAATCCGGGATTCCGTGCGTCCGCTCCACTCGACTTCGGATAAGCTCCTGCCCGGCCTGGAAACCTTGGGGACGCTGCGGCTTGCCTATGAGGAACTGTGCAGGCTGCGCGGCGGAGTCGGGCGATTGCCGCCGCGGCCGAACACTTTGCGCGCCCGGATTGGCGCCCGGTTGGTGAGCGTCGTGCAGCGCATGCTTTTCTGGTACACGCCGCAGATCCTGCGATTCCATAGCGCCGCGACTCTGGCGATGGAAGCAACCTGCATGACCTTCGAGAAGCAAATGGAGGTATTGCAGCAACTGGTGGGAGAGATCGACGAACTTCGCTTGGAACTCCGTGTGCGCACGGGCTCGCCGGGACCGCCTCCGGCTGGCGCGGAGTGCCGCCCGGTCCGCGATCCGCCTCTCGACGCCTTTGAGTTCGAGTTCCGCAGCAAACTGCGCGGATCCGCAGGAATTTTTCAGGCAAACTTGCAGTCGCATCTGGAAACGATTCTGAGTATTGCTCCCGGGCCTCCCGAGGGACCGTGGGTCGATCTCGGCTGTGGCGCGGGGGAGTGGTGCCGGCTGGTGGGAGACACCGGACGGGAGATTTGTGGAGTAGAGCCCAACACGAGAGCGGCCGGCGACTGCCGCCGCGCGGGAATAGACGTGGAACAACGGGATTGCCTCGAGTTCTTGCGCTGTGCGCCGGACTACTCCATCGCCGTGATCAGTTCATTTCACGAACTGGAGCGGCACGGTTTCCCCTATGTTTTTGAGTCGATCCGGCAGGCTGCCAGGATTCTGAAGCCTGGGGGTTTTCTGATTATCGAGGCTACCAACCCAGCCAATGTCCTGGCGAGCTCCGAGCGCTTCTGGCAAGACCCGGCAAATAGCCGGTTGCTCCCGGATGCGACGATCGAGGCGCTCTTGTGCCATTTCGGTTTTCGCGTCGTCTCCCGGAGAGAGTTAAACAACAGCCGCATCGAGGACCGTTTTCCTCTGGCGGAACTGGACGTGGTCAAAAAGCTGAACCATCATTTTTACGGTGCCGGCGATTACGCCCTGATCGCCAAGTCGTTCCTGCCGCCGGCGCCGGCTGGCCAATCGAGGAGTTGATGCCAGACCGACTGCGGGTTGCCATGTTCACCCCGCTGCCGCCGGCCTGGACCGGCACCGCAGATTACTCGGCTTCGCTCATTGCCGAGATGAAGAAACTGGTGGCCCTTGAGGTGTACCAGCGCGTACCGCGCAGCTTTCGCCCAGAGGGATTCGACGCGGTGGTGTATCACATCGCCAACAATCCTTATCATGCGGCCTTCTACGAAGCCGCGCTCCAGCATCCAGGTGTGGTGGTCCTTCACGAACCCAATCTCCACGACCTGATCAAGGGTATGACGCTAAACTGCGGTCATGAGAGCGCCTACATCCGCGAGGTGGTGTACGAGATTTTTGGCCACGAACTGCGCGAAGTGGTAACCGATACGTCCTTGTACCAATGCCCACAGCCGCGGACTTTCGGCATCCTCAGACGGCTTCTCGGCAAGTCCACCGGTTGTGTCGTTCACAGCAGCTATGCCGAGCGGGCCGTCCGGGCGAGGAACTTTCAAGCCCCGCTCGCGGTGGTTCCCCACGGTGCCACAGTCAAGAACCTGAATGCCGGCCCTTTTCGTTCAGCACTCGGATTGGCCCCAGGCGTGCCCATCATTGGCATTCATGGCTACCAGCGGCCCGATAAACGAAGCCTGGAGTGCCTGCAGGTTTTCTTGGCCTTGCGCCGCTCCGTGCCTGACGCTCATATGGTGGTGGTCGGCGTAGAGCATCCGGAGGTGGATCTCCGAAACTCGATCCGCGAAATGGGACTTGAGCAGCACGTTTCCCTGATGGGCTTTCAGAAGAGTCTGGAAGACTTCGACGGTTACCTTGCAGCATGTGACGTTGTGGTCAACCTCCGCAATCCCACTTTCGGGGAGACCTCGGGAACTATGATGCGGGCCTTCGGGCTCGGCAAAACCGTGATTGTTTCGGACAACGGCTCGAATGGCGACCTGCCAGAAGAAATTTGCCTCCGAATTCCCGAGGACGCACACGAAGGGCGGGTACTGCTCGAATGCTTGAAATGGCTGCTGGCGGAACCGTCCCTAGTACAGGAGATTGGTTCCCGGGCGCAGCAATGGGTGGCTGGTCACTGCTCCTGGTCTCGTGTCGCGAGCATGTACGCATCGTTTCTGGAGAACCATGTTCGTGGGGCGCCAGCCCCGGCGGAGCCGAATGGGAGCCGGGTCCGAAGAGCGGACGCCTTTCGGAACGCCTGCGATGCGACGCGGTACCTGGAGCGGTGGATCGACCCGGAATCGGAGGCCGCAGGTTATTTCGCCACCCATGCCCGCCGGTTGGCGCGCACTCTTCAGCTAATACCTCCCGGGACTGGGGAAGATCGAATCCTGGAGATGGGGTGCTATTTCCAGATCACACCCGCACTGCAGCGCGTCCTGGGTTACGGGGAGGTCCGGGGTTGTTATCTGGGCTCCGCCGACGGCGGACGCATCGGCTCCGTGACCGCGCGTGACGGGGAGACGTTCGAATGCCGGATTGATCTTTTCGATGCCGAGGTGGACAAGTTTCCGTACGCGGACGAGTATTTCTCAACCGTTCTCTGCTGTGAACTCCTGGAACACCTGGAACAGGACCCCGTGCATATGCTCAACGAGGTCTACCGGATACTAAAACGCGGCGGCATCCTACTGTTGACCACCCCGAACATCGTTTCGCTGCGCGCGGTAGGTGCCGTGCTCAAGGGCAGGCACCCGGCATCGTATAGCCGGTATGAGAGGCCAAAACTCGGGGGCGCGCCGGAACCGGGCCACGCGCGAGAGTACACCACCGATGAGATCCGCGTGTTGTTCTCCGATGCCGGTTTCCTGGTTCGCCATATCGAAACCGGGCCATACAACGACGTGTGGCTGGAAGACGCGGATGGCATCGGTGAACTCCTGGCCAAACTGAAGTATTCCACCGCCATGCGCGGCGATTGCATATATGTTGTAGCGTCGAAAGAACCGATGCCGCGCACCCGCTTTCCGGCCTGGCTCTACGGCCAATAAACCGATATTCGTAGCCGCCCGTCCCATTCCCGGCGGTAAGCCGTTCGCCGGGCCGGTGGCTACAACGCCGTGCCCGCGGCAGCCGCGGTCTCATCCGCAAAGGGGAGCGAGCGCGCGGAGACCGGCGAGGACAGCACTACTTCGGTCGCCGGGGCGCCGAAACGCTGCAACGATTCCGTCAGCCGTTCCAGTTCCGCGAGCGAGGCCATGGCCACCTTCAAAACGAACGCCTCGCTGCCGGTGATGTGGAGACACTCCTGAACTTCGCGCGATCCCTTCAGAAAAGCGAGGAACTGTTTATAGTGGTCGCCCTCGCAAGTCAGCCGGACGATGGCCTGCACCGGATATCCCACCGACGCCGGATCCAACTCCGTCCGGTAGCCTCGGATAATGCCCGCATCTTCCATGCGCTTGATGCGCTCGGCGGTCGCCGAGGGCGACAATCCGGCGCGCCTTCCGAGTTCGGCAAAAGAGAGGCGCGCATTTTCCTGGAGCGATTCCAGGAGTTTTCGTGCGATCGAGTCCATTACAACGTGCCGTTCCATCATGGCCGATGACTCCCCTGACAAGCAGATGACTGTAGGACGCGGACGGATCCAATCCGTTAGCCCGATTCCGTTGTGAATCGCCGCCACAACCGGCGTTTCGACGGGATTCGGGCCGGAATTTCGTGGAAAGCCACTGTACTCCATAATACCGCTGCCTCTATGCTGGTAAGCAATATCCGCGATCCATTCGTGGAATTGCTTCGGTGGGTGCGAACGCCCAAAAGGACATATCTTTATGAAAAGAATTGCAGGAACCATTGTGGCGGTGGGGTTTATCGTCGCTGGCCTGTGGGGCCAGGCGCTGACCTCGCTAACCGGAACCGTATCCGATCCTTCGGGCGCCGTAGTGCCCGGAGCTACCGTTTCCATTGTCAACGAGGCGACCAACCTCACCCGGAACACTACCGCGGATTCGGTGGGCCGCTACTCGCTGTTGCAGGTGGAGCCGGGCACCTACACGGTGACGGCCAAGGCTCCCGGGTTCGCCGATGTGGTGGTCTCCAAGGTGCGGTTGCTGGTGAACAGCCCCGCCACGCTGCCCATCACCTTCGAGAAGGTAGGCGCGGTCACCGAGTCTATTTCCGTTTCGGGCGAAGCCGTACAGGTCAATACCACGGACGCCTCGATCGGCAACGCCGTGGGCGGCAAGGTGATCACGGAGCTGCCCTTCGAGGGGCGCAACGTGGTGGGCCTGCTGGCGCTCCAGCCCGGTGTGATGTACCTCGGAGAGCCGGCCCCGGGCACCGTGGGGGACGCCCGCAGCGGCGCGGTGAACGGCGGCAAGTCGGACCAGGCCAACGTCACCCTGGACGGCGTGGACGTGAACGACCAGCAGAACCACACGGCGTTCTCCAGCGTGTTGCGCATGACGCTCGATTCGGTGGAGGAGTTCCGCACCGTGACCAGCAACGCCGGGGCCGATATGGGCCGTACCTCCGGCGCCCAGATTACGCTGGTGACCAAGAGCGGCACCAACCGGCTGCACGGCTCCTTGTACGAGGTCAACCGCAACACCGACACCGCGGCCAACGATTTTCTGAGCAACGCCGCGGGCATCCCGCGCGCCAAGTTGATTCGCAACGTGTTTGGCGCCGCGGTGGGCGGGCCCATCAAGAAGGACCGTCTCTTTTTCTTCCTGAACTACGAAGGCCGGCGCGACCGCAGCGACCAGGTGGCCTTGCGGACCGTGCCCAATTCGGACTTCCGCAACGGAATCTTTACTTACAGTAAAACGGACGGAACCATTGGTCAACTGACTCCCGCTCAGGTCACGGCGCTCGACCCGTTGCACATTGGCGCCGATCCAAACATATTGGCCCTGTTCAAAAGCTATCCCCAGCCCAACGACTTTAGTCAAGGGGACGGTTTGAACACGGCCGGTTTCCGGTTCAATGCCGCGACGCCGCTGCGCTGGAACACGTATATTGCCAAGTTGAACTACCAGATTGACGGCGCCGGCAAACACCAGGTCTTCTTCCGCGGCAATTTACAGAACGACAACTTCATTCCCAACAGCGGCGGGGCCCTGCCGCAGTTTCCGGGCGATCCGGCTTCCAGTGTCTTCCTGGACAACAGCAAGGGTCTGGCTGTTGGCTACACCGCAGTCCTGACGCCGGCCTTCACCAGCAGTTTCCGCTACGGGTACACACGGCAGGGGCAGGAACAGACCGGTGTGCTGACCTCGGGCTTCACCTCGATTCGCGGCCTTTCTTCGCGGAGCGCGCTGTCGACGGGCCTGACACGCATCACTCCCGTCCACCAGATCGGCGAAGACCTGGCGTGGAGCAAGGGCGCCCACAACGTGACATTCGGGGGGACGGCCATCCTGGTCGGCAACAACCGGCTGGATTTCGGCCACTCGTTCAGCAACGCGCTACTGAATTACGCCGTGCTGCTGGATGGCGGCAAGAGCCTGCTAGCGCCGGACGCCGTCAACAGCACCAATTACCGGGAGCAGTTCGCGAACCTCCTCGGATTAATCACCCAGATCACCGGGCAGTACAACTACGACACGTCTGGAAATGTGCTGCCGCAAGGCGCCGGCATTGCCCGTAGTTTCGTCCAGCGCGACTACGAATTCTACGGGCAGGACAGTTGGAAGATCGCCCGGAACTTCACGGTGACCGCAGGACTGCGCGTGGCCATCTCTCCGCCCGTGTTCGAATCCAACGGAATTCAGACCAGTCCCAATGTCGCCCTGGGCGACTGGATGAGACAGCGCGGCGCCCTGGCGGCCCAGGGCCAGTCGCAGGCGCAGGCCGGGCCCATCTCCCTGCAATTGTTAAACGCTGCCGGCAGCCGCGGGCTCTACGACGTCCAGAAGGATCTTTCCCCGCGTCTGGCGCTGGCCTATTCTCCGCATGGGGGTTCCGGCCTTTCCAAGCTGCTGTTCGGCGGAGAAGGCAAGACCTCCATCCGGGCCGGCTTTGGGATGTTCTACGATCTCTTCGGCCAGGGGCTCATCCGCTCTTTCGACGCCAGCGAACTGGGCTTCTCGACGGCTCTCACGCCGCCGCCGGCGGCCTCCAATCCGGCCGCCAACGCTTTAACTGCGCCGCGGTTCGTCGGCCAATTCAGCCTGCCGACGGCCCTTCTGCCGCCGGCGCCCAAGGGCGGGTTCCCCCAGACTTACCCCGACATTTTCGCGGTTCAGAATTCCATCGACCAAGCCCTCAAGTCCCCCTACACCATGAACCTGGACTTCAGCATCGGCCGGGAGTTCGGCCACGGGCTGTTCGTACAGGGAGCCTATGTGGGCCGCCTGGCCCGCCATTCGCTGGCGCGCGCCGATTTGGCGGAACCGACCAACCTCGTGGACCCGAAGAGCGGCATGACGTATTTCCAGGCCGCTACGCTCATGTCCAATCTGTCCCGCCAGAACAACGCCCGAGGCGTCGACGTGTCGCAGGTCAAGCCGATCCCGTTCTTTGAGAACCTGTTCCCCGGCTATGCGGGCGGCGGGCTCACGGCCACGCAGAACATCTACCAGAACGCCTTCCAGCCGTTTGTCTGGAACGAGACCACCGCCCTGCAAATCATCGACGATGGTCCCAGCACCGGCTGCGACCCGTGCAGCATCCTGGGGCCGAATGCGCTCTATAGCTCGCAGTTTGCCGCACTCTCCTCATTGACGTCCATTGGCAGCGGCGATTACCACGCCATGCAGTGGACCGTCCGCAAACGCTTCAGCTCGGGTCTCCAGTTCGACTTCAACTACACGTTTTCGAAATCCATCGACCTGGGCTCGTTTGGCGAATCCTTCGACAGCGGGAATGGCTCTTTCACGGGCCTGGTCCAGAACATCTGGAATCCCGGACAGAGCAGGGCGGTGTCGGATTACGATGCCCGGCACGTATTCAGCGCTTTCATGGTGGCGGAACTGCCGTTCGGCAAGGGCAAGACCTTCCTGAAGGGCGCCAACTCCATCGTGAACGGGATCGTGGGCGGATGGCAGTTGAGCGCCATCTGGCGCCAATCCTCCGGTCTTCCCACAGCCGTGGGCAATGGCGGCAACTGGCCGACGGATTGGCAACTCACGCCGGACGCCACCTCGGTGGGACCGCTGCCGGTGCTGAAAACGGTGAAAAACGGAGCCAACGGGGGGCCGAACATTTTCGCGGATCCGGCGGCGGCCTTTAACGCCTTTGGCCAGACGCTACCCGGCCAAAGCGGCAACCGCAACAGCATCCGCGGCGACGGCTTCTTCACCATCGATGTGGGGCTGGGCAAACGCTTCACGCTGTTCACCACGAAAGACGCGCCGCGAACCCTTCAGATACGGGCCGAAGCGTTCAACGTCACCAACACGGTGCGCTTCGACCCGCAGTCCATCAACGCACAGATGGGCGATCCGGGGACCTTTGGAAACTACACGGGCACGCTGGGAAATCCCCGCGTGATGCAGTTCAGCGCCCGCATCGAATTCTAGGCGGGCGGCATGTGGCGGGGGCCGGACGCAATCCGGCCCCCGCATGAAATTCTTCTAACATTAACTTCAATTCAGACCCGCAACGCCCATTCCCCATTCTGCGTTTCATCCATCAGGAGGTACGAGGAAATGAAGCGCAAATTGCTAGCCGCGGTTTTTGTGATGCTTGGCACTATTGGGAGTAGCTGCGCCGGGAGCGGCGCCTACTACGTGCGGGTGGCGCCTCCGCCGCCGCGCTATGGAGTTGTGGGCTTGGCTCCGGGTCCCGGCTTCGTCTGGACCGAGGGCTTCTGGGACTGGCGCGGGGGCAGTTGGTTTTGGGTAGGCGGCCGATGGCTGCGCACGCCGCACCGGCGTGCAGTATGGGTAGCGCCCGCCTGGCGGCAAGAGGGCCGCGGCTGGCGATTTCATCGCGGGTACTGGCGGTAGAGTCCGCCGGCGCACGGCAGGCGCGGGCTCCGTTAGTAGGAAGCGGCGGCGTCCGCCCTGTGCGTGATCTGGTGTTTCGCCGCGGTGGGCTGAGGTTTTCTGCAAATTCGCTTTTGCTGTGCGGCACCTTTTGGTGTGCCGGGGCTGGGAGGAACCGGTTCCTTTCTCCTCTCGCGGAGGAGTGCAAGCCGCTATGGCCGCCTGGCGAACGTTGCACCACGTTGGGTCCGAACTTGTATGCCATCTGCAGAATGGCGCCGGACGTGGCTCCGAAACGAGTTGCCTCTCGGCGAGCGAGCAACCTTTTTTCAACTTCAGAGTAGCAGGCGAACCGCGCGGATTGCGGCGCATATCCCGGCAAATTATTGAAACGGCGCAAAAGAAAGACGCAGAGGAACTGTGACCGACAAAAGGTTGCACGTTCCGGCAGTGATACGGCTGGATGGCGGCTTACAAAGGGGGAGCCGATATCCTCCGGCGCCTTTATTCATGCGGGTTCAACGCGATGAAGACGCTCCTCCGGTACAAGAGTCTCCGGTACCAGGCGGCGAGTTGGCAGACGGTCCGCCGGGTGGCGGCGAAGGTGGAGTTCCACTTTGGCGAATTGTTTCCTCGCGTGGGGTTCATTGTGACGGACCTGGAGACGGACAGCCGGGCGGTGGTGCAATTCTACAACACGCGGGGGACAGCGGAACAGTGGATCAAGGAAGGTCTGTCGCCGCAAAATGATAATGTCCTATTTGCGCAAAGTAGAAATGTCCTATTGACACCATCCAGGCTGGGGAGGTGCAAGAAGGACAACTACTGATGACACAAGCCGAACGGGACCGCCTGGTGGCCCTGAAGAAGGCGAAGAAGAAG
>JAIQEX010000199.1 GCA_020073615.1 Terriglobia bacterium | reverse complement strand
AACCCGGCGAGCATCGAACGGGAAGCTGCGTTGGATGGGATCTATGTAATCCGCGCCACCGTCCCAACAGCGTCGGCATCCAGCGAACAAGCGGTCCGCCATTACAAAGAGTTGGCCAAGGTCGAGCGGGCGTTTCGCAGCCTGAAGAGTGTGGACCTAAAGATCCGGCCCATCCACCATCACCTGGAAGAACGCGTGCGTGCACATGTGTTCCTCTGCATGCTGGCGTATTACGTCGAGTGGCACATGCGCCAGGCGCTGGCCCCGATGTTGTTCGACGATCAGGAACCGGCCGCCGGTGAGGCGCTGCGCGCTTCCATTGTGGCGCCCGCGCAACGGTCGCCCTCGGCGGAGGGCAAAGCACATAGCAAACGCACCGCCGACGACATTCCGGTACATAGCTTTCAAACTTTGCTGCAAGATCTTCGCACCGTGGCCCTGAACACCGTCCAGATGGGCGAGGAAACCTGTCCGATGGTCACTGCTCCTACCCCAGTACAGCAGCGTGCTTTCGACTTGTTGAAAGTCTCCTGCCGAGCGTAAACGTACCCAGTAGCCAGCCGCCCCTATCGGGGCTATCTCCTGAGCAATCAGCCACTTCCCGCTCGTCGGGATCGGGAACTTCGGGCTAAGTAGGGGACTGTCTGGACCTGATCTGCAATCGCCGGAAACTGCTCCGTTACGCTAGAGTCGTCCGGCCACCACCATCTTGCACACGCCGTCGCTGTATTGCTCGGGATGGAGAAGGCCTCGGCGATGCGGTCGAGCGGGTATCTGGCGGCGGTGCGCTGCCGGCTCGACCGCCAGATGCGGCCGGCGCCGGCGAGTTTGAGGCACGCGACGGTGAGCAGCCCGATGGGTCCCGCGCCAAGGACCGCCACGGTTTCGCCCGATTGAAGCGCGGCGAACTTCATGGAGTGGAGCGCCACCGCCAAGGGTTCCACCAGGGCGGCAGGCTGGAGTGAAACCTGCCGAGCCGGGTTGTCCTCCGATTACCGTTACCGTGACGGATGCCGTCCCGGAGCGTCAAATAGACGAGTCATGTTGAGAACGACTCTCGCCGTCCTGCTTGTCGCCCACGCACCAGCGGCATTCTCCGGAGCCCGGCAGGTCACCCACGGCAACGACAGCGATCCCTCCTTCGCTCCCGACGGTCGCCGCATGGTCGTGGTCACGTTCATCAACGGACGCGAGCAACTCTCCATCCTCAACGTGGATGGCACAGAGCGCAAAGTGCTCACCACCGGCCCGGAGGATCACGAGGACCCCGCCTGGTCTCCCGATGACCGCCACATCGCCTACGTGCTGAAGGGTGCGGATTCCGAGGTGATTCATACGATGGATACTGACGGCTCGCACGACCGCCCCCTCACGCCCGCCGCGCAGAGAGCCATTCATCCCGCATGGTCTCGCGACAGCGCGCGCATTCTCTACTGCACCGATGACGATTTGAAACCGCCCCTCAAGAACACCTCCGAGATCTACTCGATCGATCTTGCGACTCTCACGGCAAAGCCGATCATCTCTGGTGGCGTCAACACCTATCCCAGCCTGTCTCCCGATGGGACCCGCATCGCCTTCCGCCGAATGCTGCCCGAAAACAACTCCGAGGTCTTCCTCGCCGCGAGTGACGGAACCCGGATTCGCAACCTGACGAATCATCCCGCGTTCGACGGCTGGCCCGATTGGTCCCCAGACGGCCAACGCATCGCATTTGCCTCCAACCGCGCCGGCAACCACAAAATCTACGTGATGAATCCAGACGGCTCCGGTGTCCGGCTCCTGGCAGATACACCCGGCCGCGGAACCGCACCGCGCTGGTCTTCGGACGGATCCGAAATCTTCTTCACCGTCTGTCAGCGGGACAGCACCGGGCCCCACTGCGAGATCTACTCGGATTTCCCGCCCGAGCGCCGAGCACCGCACGTTCCTGCGCCTGCTCGGAGGTAAAGCTCCACGCCGAATTGCCGGTAACGCGAAGAACCGCTCTGCTTCAGGGCGCCGAACGAAGCGTTGTGTGCGACCGCAGATCATAGGGCCTATACCTGCGCGCTCCTCCCACGCTGAATTCGTTACATTCTCAACACTCCGCCGTCCAATGTGCGCATGAGATCTTTCCCATTGCGGATCTTACTCCTGTGTCCTTTCATGATGGCGGCAAGCGATAGGCCTCCCGCCGAGATTTTTCAGGAGTATTTGCGTGCCCGCACAGCTACCATGCGGCGCGGCGCGACGGATGTCGACATCAACAGGCTTGTGTCCTTCTACACCGACGACATCGTCTACGAGGATGCGAAGGTCAAAGTTCACGTCGAGGGCAAGGAGACTCTTCGCTCCGGCATAATTTCCCACTCGAGCGAGTATGCCGGATCGGCCTTAGAGACGAGGATCTCAGTGGATTCCAGTATCTCGTTGGCGAATGCCGTCGCTGCCGTCATCACCGAGGTCTTCTGGATCAACGGCTCGGCTGGCCGGCAGGAGATTCAGCGCAAGCGCCTCCAGGTGGCGGAGTTCCGCGGTGACAAAATCTGCCATTTTATCGATTACCACTGAGCTTTGCGCCCGCGCCTGAGATCACGCTCGAAACTCCGCGGCGTGATCGGCGGCCCAATCGAGGAACGTGCGTGCCGGTGCTCCAGTGATCTCTGCGACCGTGGAGGTAACGAACGCCGGTTGGCCAATAGCGGCGGCCCAGGCGTCGAGCAATATATTCACGACAGACGCCGGCATGGTCGGAAGCCCCTCGCGCTGCGCCTCGTCCGGCGGCATCTCTTCGATGAGCAGCGTGCGGCCGATCGCGCGGCCGATTGTGGACACCTGCTCGAACTGGCTCAGAGATTGAGGCCCGGTCAGAACATATTCGGCTCCGGCGTGCCCGTCCTCACACAGCGTGCGGACCGCGACTGCGGCGATGTCACGCTCGTCGATCGGGGCCGTAGGAGCGGCGAGGTGCGGCCAGCGCACGACATCGCCGGCGCGAATCTGCGGCGCCCACCAGCCCAGAGCGTTTCCAGCGAACATTCCAGGCCGCAAAAACGTCCACTGCAGTCCTGAGGCCACGATCAGCCGCTCGATTTGCTCGCCCAGCTTTCTGGATGGATTGGGCTGTTGGAAGAGGGGGTGTGGCGTCTTAAGCGGAGCGGAGAGGAATACGATGCGCCGTGCGTGCTTCGCGATCCGCTCCAGAGCGGGAGCAACGGCAGCCGGCGGGGCGGTCCACACCAGGAACACTGTGTCGATGCCATCCAGGCAGGTGTCCAGGCTCTCAGGAACCGTCAGATCTCCGCGCACCACCTCCACCTGCGGCGGCAAGCGAGCCGCGTCCGGGTTACGCGCGAGCGCGCGGACTTGGGCCCCCGTGACTGTCAATTGAGAGAGAACCGCGCTGCCTACGTTGCCGGTGGCGCCAATGATGAGAATACGACGCATACAGGCCATCCTATCAGGCGGAAGTCGGAAATGAGCCTCTTCACCCGGCTGATTTCCTACCCGGCGACTACCATCTTGCCGACGCCGCCGCTGTAGGACGCGGCGATGGAGAAGGCCTCGGCGATGCGGTCGAGCGGGCGGGTGTGGGTCACCAGCGGCGCGAACATCGCCGCGCGGTTGACCAACAGGTCCAGCGCGGCCTCCGATTCGTGGTTGGAGCGGCGCACGTTGTAGAGCGCCAGCTCCTTGCGCCGCATGGGCGAGACCTCGGAGGGCTCCCTGGCTCGGAATGAATGCCGGTGAGGACCACGCGGCCGCCGTTCCGCGCGGCGCAATCGATGGCGCAGTCGACGCCGCGTTGCCCTGGTGGGCGCGCTGGTCATGTTTCTGCTGCGGCACTGACTCCAGGCAGGTTTGAGTAACCGCTCACGAATTTCGTGGTCGAACGTCTACCCTCATGGGCCTTGTGAGGGTAGAATGGCTCCTACGGCCAAACCCGTGCCGGCGGCAGGGACGCGAGGTCGCACGTCATATTCGGCGGGCGACTGAGGACCTTTTGCAGGTCGAGCACGGTTTGCTGTATCCGGCGCTGCCTCGGCTTGAACGGCGGGGCTGGGTTTCGGCGAGGTGGCAGAAGGCGCAAGAGTCGAAGTGGCCGCCACTGGCTGGCGCGATGGCCCGCCTTATGCGCGGCGTGGAAGGATAAGCGATGAAATGGCCCTCGTGGTTCGAATCGTGGTTCGTCTGGTTAGACCCTGAGCGCCGGCGCGAGCGGGAAGAGGACCTGCAGCGCGAACTGCGCGCCCACCTGGACTTGGAGAGCGAGGAGCATCGTGCGGCGGGCGCTTCGGAGGAAAACGCAGAAAATGCCGCGCGCCGCATAATGGGGAATCCGGCCCTCATCATGGAAGACACGCGCGCCGCCTGGCGGTGGGCGCGGTTGGAGCGGTTCGGGCAGGACATCCGCTTCGCCGGGCGCAGTCTGCGCAAGAACCTGGGCTACAGCTTGCTGGCAGCTTTTGTACTGGCACTCGGAATCGGCGCCAACACCGCGATTTTCACCGTCGTGAATGCAACTCTGCTGCAACCGCTGCCCTTCGAGGAACCTGGACGGCTCACGCAGATTTTTCATGTTGCTCCGCAGAACGTCAACGGCGGCGGAATGTCTGGGGTTCCCGTGGGCAATTTCGTCGAATGGCGTGCGCAGCAGCGCGTGTTCGAGGGAGTCGCGCTATACCGCTTCCACGGTCTGAACCTCACGAGCGGCGATCGGCCCGATCTTCTGCAGGGCGCCGAAGTCAGCGAGGATTTCTTTTCCGTCCTGCGGGAGAAACCGTTTCTCGGGCGGACCTTTGCGCCTGACGAGGCGCAGCCGGGAAGAGAGCGCGAGGTCGTACTCAGCTACTCGATATGGCAAAGCCATTTTGGAGGCGATCGCAGCGTGGTAGGGCGCACTTTCAGCTTTGATCGCCAAAACTACACGGTGATCGGCGTCATGCCGCAGCGGTTTCGGTTTCCGGGCTGGGCGCGGGTCTGGGTACCGGCCGCCTGGACGGCGCAGGACCGGGCGAATCGCAGCAACCACGGCTCGCTCGTGGTAGCCAGACTGAAGCCGGCCGTGACACTGGGACAAGCCCAAGCGGAGATGAATGCGATTTCGCGCCGGCTTGCGGCGCTCTATCCGGCCGAAAACGCGGGTTGGGGGGCGATGGTTGTATCGCTGCAGGCAAACATGGTCGCGGGCCTTCGGACGCCGCTGCTCGTCCTGCTCGGCGCGGTTGCCTTTGTGCTGCTGATCGCGTGCAGCAACGTGGCAAACATGGTGCTTGCGAGAACTCTGAGCCGGCGCAAGGAGATCGCGATCAGAGGCGCTCTCGGCGCAACCCGTGGCCGCGTCCTTCAACTGGTATTGGTCGAAACCGCCATGCTTTCTCTGTGCGGTGGCGTGGCCGGCCTTCTGGTGGCGCGCTACGCCGTCAGGTTGCTCGTTGATTACCTGGGCACTCGCTTGCCAGGTTCGATAGAAGTGCGTCTTGACACCGCCGTCCTGCTGTTCGCGTTCGGAATATCGGCCGCATCCGGAGTGCTGGCAGGTCTGCTGCCGGCGCTGCGCTTCACGCGTCAGGTTGGCAACTTGCATGAAGCACTCAAACAAGGCCGGGACCGAACCGGCGCAGACGGACACCGCATCCCTGCACGCCGTGCGCTGGTCGTCGCCGAGGTGGCATTGTGCATGGTGCTGCTGATCGGCGCGGGACTTCTGGTGCGCACGATCTGGGAACTGCACAACACCGATCCCGGTTTCGATCCGCATCAAGTGGTCACCATGGATTTGCCGCGCCCGGCTCCCGACCGCGGCGGTACGGAGTTCAACGAGCAGGTTCTGCAACGGCTGCGTGGGTTGCCCGGCGTGGAAGCCGCTGCCGCAGCCTCGAATGTTCCGCTCAGCGGATACGAAAGTACCTGGTCGATTCAGGTCGAAGGCCAGCCCCCGCTTCCGATTGGACAGCAGCCTGATGTGCCCACCGATGTGGTCACACCCGGCTTCTTCGCCACGCTGCGCATTCCACTCCTGCGAGGGCGAGACTTCCGCGATGCCGATAACACGGATCGTTCCCGTGTCATCATCGTCAGCGAAGCCATGGCAAAGCGCTTCTGGCCCAACCAGGACCCGATCGGGAAGCACCTGTATATTTCATGGACCGAGCCGGAGAAGCCTCGCGAAATTGTCGGAGTCGCCGGGAACAGGAAGGAGGGCCGCCTGGACAACGCAGCCCCGCTGGTTCAGATGTATGTACCGGCAGCGCAGGCACGGTTTGCCGTCAACTCCATCGTGGTCCGCACCGCCACGTCGCCGGCAGACACCATTTCGGCAGTAACCCGGGCCATTCATGAGATCGACCGTCGCCAGCCGGTGGTCGGTGCGCAAACCCTTCAGACCCTCATCGCTGATTCATATTCCGACCGGAAATCGAACGCGCTGCTGCTCCTCGTGTTCGCCGTCCTGGGGTTGCTCCTGGCGACGGCGGGCATCTACGGCGTCCTCTCGTATGGCGTACGGCGGCGCTCCCGCGAGATCGCTATCCGGCTGGCGCTCGGAGCGGAAGCGGGGGACGTCCTCTGGATGGTTCTGTTGGATGGCATGCGGCCCACACTGTTGGGGATGGCGCTCGGAATTGGTGGTGCGCTGGCTCTCGGACGTGTGCTGGCCGGAATGATATACGGCATCCGCCCGAGCGACGGCCGCACATTCATTTCGGCGGCGGCTCTGCTGGCCGGCGTTGCCCTTCTCGCCTGCATCGTACCCGCGTACCGCGCGGCCCAATTGCAGCCCCTGGACGTGTTACGAGACGAGTAGGTGTTGTGCGGGTTGTGCTGGCGCGGTGCGATTCAGTTAAGCGCCGATGGGAGGCCTACCCCACCTGCTAAAGTGGCCTGAGGACATCGTCACATGGTCACGCTGCTTTCGGCCGATCCGCGGCCGCTTCGCGAGTTTTTCGATGAGGCCGGCTACACCCACGAACAGTTCCGGCGCAACCCCACGCTGCGGGACCTGCCTTCGCGCCGCCTGGGCAACCTGCCCGTGCTGCTGGACCGCACCAGCAAACCCACCGTGCTGAACACGCTGGTGCGCTGGTTCTTCCTGGGCTTGCCGCTCGAGAGCAGGTCCTATGACGGCCTGGTTCCGCCGGCCATCGTCTCTTTCATGCTCGACTGCGGCCTGCTGGTGCGCGACGGAGATCGGCTGGCGCCCGCCGTCATGTTGACGCCGTGCGACGGGTTCCTGTTCGCGGCCGATCCGGCCTCGCGCCTGGAGTCGCCGCAAGCCTCCGATATGGTCCTGTGGCCCAACCCGTCGACGCGGCTCTTGCAGATGTTCACCATCCGGCGGCCTGCCGGGACCACGCTCGACCTGGGCGCGGGGTGCGGGATTCAAGGCATCCTGGCCGCGGCGCACAGCCGGCAGGTGGTGGCCACGGATTTGAACCCGCGCGCCACCAGTTTTGCCGCTTTCAATGCCTGGCTCAACGGCGTGCGCAACATCGAGTGCCTGACCGGCGATACGTTCGAACCCGTCGCCGGCCGCGCATTCGACCTGATTACGGCCAACCCGCCGTTCTTCGTTACGCCCTCTTCGGACCAGATGTACTGCGAGAACAGCATGGAACTGGACGACTACTGCCGGCGGCTGGTGGGTGAGGCGCCGCGCCATCTGGCCGAGAACGGCTACCTCCAGATGACCTTTGAATGGGTGCAGGTGCGCGGGCAAGCCTGGCAGGACCGGCTGGCGGGGTGGCTCGAAAACACGGGATGCGACGGCTGGGTGCTGCGCAGCTATGCGCGCGATGCAGCCTCCTACGCCGAAGAGCGGATCGGCCGGATGATGCCGTGGTCGCAGGAGGCGGCGGCGACAAGATTCGACGAGTGGATGGCGTACTATCGCGCGCGCCATGTGGAGGAAGTCCACGGCGGCATCCTGGCCATGCGGCGGAGGGAAGGCCGGAACTGGGTACGCATCGAGGAAGCGGTATCGCTCGATCTCACCGAGCCCTTTGGCGATGCCGTACTGGAACTGTTCGCCAGCCAGGACGTACTGGAGACGGATCGCACGCGCGAGCAGATGCTGCGGTGGAAGCCGAAACTGGCGCCCGAGGTGCGCCTCGAACAACAACTGCATGTGGCCGGCGGCCAATGGGTGCCGGAGGCGGCGAAACTCGTGCGGCCAACGGGGCTGCCGGCGTCGCTTGCGCTCGAGCCCGAAGTCGCCGATTTCCTCAAAGAGTGCGATGGCAGCCGTGCATTGTGCGAATTGTCACAACAGCTCGCGGGGCGCGTCAAAGTCGATCTGGAACAGGTCGAGGAGCAGTGTTGCGCGGTGGTGCGAAAGCTGGTGGAGCGCCGGCTCGTGCTGTTGTGACCTGATGCTTGTTCTCTTAATATCTATACAATAATGATCTCCTCCATCTTGTACTTCCAACGAAACACCCCCGGGATGATGCGCGCAGCCCCTCGGCCCGACAATTTTGCCGGGACGCGTTGGCCATTGTGGCTCGGCTGTTCCGTCTCTGGTATCGGTTTCGCGGAGACTTGCGGGACCGTCGCGGCAATCCGCAGCCCCTGGACCGGCGGCAACTCATCGAAAAATCGATCCCGCTTCAAAAGAAGCTGTTCGCGCTGGCGGAAGCGCACCTGGACGATGCGGA
>JAIQEX010000036.1 GCA_020073615.1 Terriglobia bacterium | reverse complement strand
GCGGTGGTCGAGGAAGCGGTCCGCGGCCAGCGGTCGGCTCAAAGCTGGAGCCGGTCCCGCGTGTAATTCCCAGAACGCCTGTGACGCGCAGATGCAGGCCGCCGCTGTGCAAGCGCCCGATCCGCCTGCAACCTGGCCGGGGTCGTTGATCGCGACCGCGTCTCCATCCGGGCCGCCAGTCGTATCCGGCAGCACACCGGGGTGCCGAAGCCGCCACGGAATCTCCAAAGATCCCCGGCCGAATATGCCATGCTGCTATGAGCCACCAATGACCCGCGTTGCCGGAAATCTCGACGTCCCTCCGGGCGCGCGGCCGATTCAGCCCCCCAGCCTGGCCCAACGGCGCGCCCGCCACAAGACCGTCGACGTGGACGGTGTAATACCAGGCGGAAGCGCGGTCTGCGGCCGGGCGACGGCGCAAGGCTGACGGCTCTTAACTGGAAAGGCCTGCCGAGCGCGGCGCTGCTCCATGCTGATGCAATCTGTTTTTCTGGCGCTGCTGCTGGCCGCCATCTTCGGTTTCTTCGCGCCGGCGGTCCAATGCCGCGTGCGGGGCGCTCTCCAAAACCGCCCGCGAGCCGTGTGGGCGATTCCGTTCCTGCTGACCGCCATCTTCGCCAGCGCGTCGGTGCTGGCCGGCGCATTCAGCATGCCGCTGGCGCTCCTGGTGCTAGGCTACACCGGTGCGCCGGTCCTCTGCGCGTTCGTCCAGGGCGCCGGCACTCCCCCGCGGCCCACGGCGCTCGATTTCCTGTCCATCCTGCTGCTGTGGCTGCCGCTCGAATTCGCCGCCGGCGTGCGGCAACTGGTCCCGCGGACGGCACAGGGCTACCTGCACAGCGTCGCCTACGGCATCGCCATTTTGCTGGGGCTGGTGCTGTTTCTGGGCTATCGCCCATTTGCCGGATTGAAGTACAACTTGCCGCTGGGGAAACGCGATTTCTGGCTGCCGCTGGCTGCCTTCGCCCTGCTGGCGCCCGTGCTCATTGTGGTGGGAATGGCCATCGGCTTCATCCCGCCTCCGCACTGGCCCACGGCATCGGGTGGCAGCATGGCCGCGGCCGTGGGTATTGTTTTCGCCGCGACCGCCCTGCCCGAGGAGATCCTGTTCCGCGCGCTGATCCAGAATCTCATGATGCAGCGGTTCGGATCGGGCGCCCGCACGCTGCTGGCGGCGAGTTTCCTGTTTGGCTGCGCGCATCTCGATAACGGCCCGCAGCCGCTGCCCAACTGGCGTTACCTGATCGTGGCCACGGTGGCCGGCTGGGCATACGGCAAAGTGTTCCAGGAGTCGTCCACGGTGCTCTCTTCGGCGGCATTGCATACGCTGGTAGACTGGACGAAGCACTTCTTTTTCTAAGGGCAGGGTCGGGATGAGTGCTGCCACGGTTCGCAAGCTGGCCATTGTGGAGCCGGTGTCGCTGTTCGTCCTGATCATGGCCTACATCTGGGTCCTGCGTTTCCGCGTTCCCGGCCTCTGGCTGGCGATTCTCGCGGTCATGCTGCTTTCCCACCGTCTTCGCCGCGAGCGGGCCGGGATGTTGGGCTTCGACACCAACAACCTGCGGGCGTGTCTGCGGGAACTCGCGCCGGCGCTCACCTTTCTGGCGCTCGCGATGCTGGCGTGCGGCATGCTCCTCGACTCCACGCGGCCGATCGGCGCCGACCAGGCGCTGATGGCCTGGGCGGCATACCTCCCCTGGGGCCTCTTCCAACAGTACATTCTCAACGGTTATTTCATGAACCGCTTTGCCGCCGTGTTGCCGCGCCGAGCGGCGCCCGTAGTGGCGGCGGCGTTATTCTCGGGCGCGCACACGCCGAACTGGTTCCTGATGGCGGTGGCGTTCGCCGCGGGCTACTGCTGCGCGCGCATCTACCGCCGATACAGGAATCTCTACTTTCTGGGCCTGGCCCACGCCACGGTGGGGTTCCTGCTGTTCCTGGTAGTGCCGGATTCGGTCAGCCATCACCTGATGGTCGGGCCCGGCCTCGAAGTCCGGGAAGCGCGCATCGCCAGGCGATATGCGGGACCGCACTATGCAGCAGCTCGTTACGGGGCACCCTCGGGGTCATGGCCTCCGAACCGGCGTTTCCGCCTCGGTGTTCGCGAGAAGTGACCAGAAAATCTCTCAGAAGCCGTTCGGCGTCCGCCCAGTGCTGAAATCCGGCGACGAGGTGAGGCGCACCTACATCCCTGCGCGGCCCGATCCTCCGTCCGGTTCCGATCAGGCTACGCCAACTCCTGCAACGCGGCAGCAGAAATCTGTTGCATCAGTATCTGCCGTCGGCTAAAAAGGATCTGGAATGGAAAGCATGAGTCCCGGCATCCGTAATCGCATTCGAGGACTGGCATGTTGTGACAGGCTGCTGCTCCTCCTCACAGGCGGCTGGAGCATCGTCGGCTTCCCAGCCAACTATTTTCGTGGGCACGGCCTTGGGGATGGAACCGGGCAATTCTGGACCCTACTGGCGATGATCCTGTGGGCAGCCATCGCTGGGGTGATTGCCTATTCGCTGCTCCGGCAGCAGCGAAGGCCTGCAGACTACGGTTTTTCATTCAAGAGCGGAGGTGTGGCCTCGCTGGCCATACTCGCGCTCATTCACGTTTATCTCGTGATCAGCGGCAAATTCGTCCTATCCGCAACCGAAAGCTACCTGTGGAGCGCCTTGGGCGCTTTCATGGAAGAACTCGCCTTCCGGGTGATCGCGATTGACAAGTTTATCCTGCTAGTGGATGGGATAAAAGCCAAGGCTTTCTGGGCAATACTGGCGAGTTCCGCGCTTTTTTTGTTCCCTCATATAACATCCAAATCTCCCTCCCAACTTCAGGGTATCTTCCTCGCTTCCTTGATCCTGGGATATGTTTACTATAAATCGAGATCCATTCTCCTGCCTGCGTGGATTCACGGCATCGCAAACGCGGGATATCTGGGCGGGATATTGATTGCAGCCCTATACTGCCTGATTAGTTTCGCTGACTGCGCCATTTGGTCCTGGAACAAGCACACTCCGGCAACTGCGGACGCCTCAAGAAACATCTAATTAGCCGAAGCCTAAAAGCGGGCAACCCCAAAGGCCACAGGTTCCCAACCCTTGGGGGACGCCCGAACCGGCCAACCATGTGTCTCCCGACCCCGGCGCCCCGCTACGCCCGGCCGAGGCCCGAGCGCCGTTGTAAACCCTTCCTGGTGTTCATCGAAGGCCCGCATCCGCAGGGTTAGGCACCGCAATCGGCGCTCGGGTCAGCGCCGGTGGCGTTGTGGGAGCTTTCTGCGCGGCGCCGCCCCGCCTACTCGTAACGCAGCGCCTGAATGGGGTCGATGGAGCTGGCGCGGCGGGCGGGCAGGAAGCCGGCGCCGGCGGCTACGGCGGCCAGGATGGCGAGCGCGGAGACTACCGTCCAGAGGTCGGTGGGCTTCACTCCGAACAGTTGCGAGGAGACGTAGTGACTCAGCCAGTAAGCCGCGGGAACGCCCACTGCCAAGCCGATCCCCAGCAGGAGGAGCGTTTCCCGCATCACCATCCAGACCACCGCGCCGCGTTGCGCGCCCAGCGCCATGCGCAGGCCGATCTCCTTGGTCCGGCGCGCCACCACAAAGGCCATCACGCCATACAGACCGATGGCGGCGAGCACGGTGGCGAGCGCGCCGAAGGCGGCCGAGAGCACGGCAATCAGGCGCTCGGTGGAGAGCGTTTCGTCGAGCTGCTTTCCCAGCGTCTTCATATCGTAGACGGGCAGGGCGGGGTCCAGCTCCGCGATTTTCCGGCGCACGGCGTTGTATAGGGATGCCGAATCCCGCGAGGCGCGCACGTAGAAGGAAACGCTGGAGGGGAATCCGCCTTCGAAGAGAGGCACGAAGGCCTGGCGGTGCACGCCCTCGCGCGGCCCTTCGTAGAGCGTGTTGGCGGCCACGCCGACGATTTCGATGTCGAGCTTGGTTTTGGGGCCGCTGCCGAAACCGATGTGCCGGCCGATGGCGCTTTTATCGCCAAAGAAATGGGTGGCGAATTCCTGGTTGACGATGGCCACTTTGAAAGTGTCGCCGCCATCGTCGCGGCCATCGAGATCACGGCCCTCCAGCAGCGGAATGCCCATGGTCTTCCAGTAGTCCGGCGAGATGGCGTTCATGAAGGCTTGCAGGTCTTCGCCGTCCTTTGCCTGGTGGCCTTCCACGGACATGGTGGAGTCCCATTCGCCGCCGCTCAGCACCGGGACCGCCGCGAAGCCGGCGGACTTGACTCCGGGCACCGACCGGATTCCCTCCAGCGCCTGCTTGTAGAAGGCCATCAGACGCGGCACGGAGTAACCGCTCAACGCCGGGTCCACCTGAAAGGTGATCAGGTTGTCCATGTCGCGGAACCCGGCGTTAGTCTCCTTCAGGTTGGCCAGGGTCTTGACGAACAGTCCGGCGCCGGCCAGCAGGAGGAACGAGAAGGCCACCTGCGCGGTCACCAGCGCCTTGCGCAGTTTCACGGAGCCGCCCGAGCCGGCAATGGCGCCCACCACGTCCTTGAGGGCGCTCCACAGGTCCACGCGCATGGTTTGCAGGGCGGGCGCCATGCCGAACAGCAGGCCGGTGAGCAGGGCCAGGGCGCCGTTGAACGCGAGGATGCGCAGGTCGGGCGTGGCGCGCAACATGAGCGGCATTTCGCCGGCCGGAAGGAAACTGAGCAGGGCGCGGATCATGGCGATCGCCAGGAAGAGTCCGAGTATGCCGCCGGCCAGCGACAGCATGAGGCTCTCGATGAGCAGTTGACCCAGGAGGCGCGCGCGCGAAGCGCCCACCGCCAGGCGCACGGCGACTTCCTTCTGGCGGGACACCGCGCGGGCGATCAGCAGATTGGCCACGTTGAAGCACGCGATCAGCAGCACCAGGCCGACCATGCACATCAGCACGGTCAGGGCGGTGGAGTAATCCTCGCGCATATGCGAGTAGCCGGTGGCCGCCGGCTCCATACGCACCTTGCGCGCCAGGAAGCGATCGCGGTAATACTTCGTCACGTCGCGCATCTCCGGCTGGTTGATCTCGTCATTCAGGATCTGCGTGAGCAGCGGCTGGAGCGACGCCTGCGCCGATGCCACGGTGAAGCCGGGCTTCATACGCGCGAACATCTGGATCCACTGGCTGCGGCGGTCGCCGATGGCGTCCCAGCCCGGTGTCATGAGCGGCTTCATCTGGATGGGGATGCGGATTTGCGGCGAGCTGGAGGGATCGAGCCCGAGGAATCCGGCCGCCGAAACGCCCACGATGGTCATGGGATAGTCGTTGACGATGATTTTCTTTCCCACCACGTCCGGATTGCCGGCGAAGCGCGTCAACCAGTACTGGTGGCTGAGCACCACCACCGGATGGCCCTTATAGACCCGGTCGTCCTCCTGGGGCGAGAAGACGCGTCCCACAGCGGGCCTGACTCCCAGAGCCTGAAAATAGTTTCCCGACACCAGCTCGGAATTCACGCGCTCGGTGCGCCCGTCGAAGCTGAGCGAGACCGGGGTATAGTAGCGGCAGAAAACATAGGAGAACGCTGGCGCCTTGCGCTGGTAATCCTGATACATGGGGTAGGACGACGCCCGCGAGCCGCGATTGTTGCCCATGTGCGGGCCGGTGGACCAGATCATCGCCAGTTGCTCGGGACTCCGCACCGGCAGAAGCCGCAGCATCAACTGGTCGATGAGCGTGAATATGGCCGTGTTGGCGCCTATGCCCAGCGCCAGTGACGCCACTGCCACCGCGGTGAACAGGGGGCTGCGGCGCAGATTGCGCAACGCAAACTTCATGTCGAAACGGATGGAGGACATTGACACAGGGACGCGACGCGCGGATAAGAGTTAGCGCGCCACGGAGACCTTTGCCGGGTCCACGTCGTAGCCGTCGGCCTTCGCGGTCTCGACCGCCAGTGATCGCAGCACGTCTTCACCGGCGGTTTGCGGGGTTTTGGAGAGCGGCCGGCGGATCACCTCCTCCCCTATCTTCACGTGGACGAGCCACTGTTTCTTGTGTTGGTCCCAATCGACTTGGGCGCTGTCTGCCCGTAACATTTGCGGCCTCCTTAGCAGCACACGCTTCCAGGATAATCATACGCCGAATGGGCCCTTGCGTTTGTGAAAATATTTACATTCCCGGCCCCTGAATTGCGACGTGCCGGCAATTACGATAATCTCTATCGTGAAAGGGGTAATTATGGCCGCCGGCAGCATGGCCCCAGGGGAAAGCGAAGAGCTGGAGATCACCCACGACCGCACCGTGCGGGAAGAGATCGAGAATTTCCGGCGGCAGGCGCAACGGTTCGTAGCGGGCGAGATCACGGAGGACGAGTTCCGCCCGTTCCGTCTGAAGCACGGCATCTACGGGCAGCGGCAGCCCGGCGTGCAGATGGTGCGCTCGAAGATTCCGGGCGGCCTGCTGACGGCGCGGCAACTGGAACAACTGGGGCGCATCGCCGACGAGTTCGGCGGAGGGCGCGGACACCTGACCACGCGGCAGGACATGCAGTACCATTTCGTGCCGCTCGGCCGCGTGCCCGGGCTCATGCATCTGCTGGCGGACGTAGGGCTGACCACGCGCGAAGCCTGCTACAACACGGTGCGCAACGTGACCGCGTGCCCGTGGACGGGGATCGCGCGCGACGAAGTCTTCGACGTGCGGCCCTACGCGCAGCGTCTCGCCTATGCTTTCTTGCGCAAGGACCTCACCGCCAACCTGCCGCGCAAATTCAAGATCGCTTTCGATGGCTGCCGCGGCAGCGACTGCGCGGCGGGCGCGATTCACGATATCGGCCTGCGGGCGGTGGAGCGCCACGGCCGGCGCGGCTTCCGCATGGCCATCGCGGGGGGCCTGGGACCGCTGCCCACCGAGGCGCAACTCCTCGACGAATTCGTTCCCGAGGAGCGCCTGCTGAACAAGTGCGAGGCCGTGATCCGCGTATTCAACCAATATGGAAACCGGCGCAACAAGAATCTGGCACGATTGAAGTTCGTGATGCGCGAGCGCGGGTTCGCCTGGCTGAAGGAGCGGGTGGAGATGGAATACGCCGATATTCTCGTCAACGGCGGGATTGCCTGGCCGGAGAGGGTCCCGGAGGAGTTCGGCGGATACCAGTCGCAACCGCCGCCGCTGGGCACGGGCGCGCTGCTGCCGGTGGTGAACGCGCGGCGCTCGGGCGATGCCGCATACGATGCGTGGCGCCGGAGCAACGTGGCGGAACAGAAGCAGCCCGGCTACGCCGCGGTGACCGTGAAAATCGCCCAGGGCAATATTCTCAGCCGCCAGTTGCGCGGCGTGGCGCGCATTGCGGGCGCGGTCGGCGACGGCCTGGCGCGGCTGACCATTCAACAGAACCTGCTGCTGGCGTTCCTGCCGCTGGGCCGGCTGCCGCAGGTGTACGCCGCGCTGAAGGAACTGGGGCTGGCGGAGGCGGGCGCACGCGAAATTACCGACGTCACCACGTGCCCCGGCGCATACTCGTGCAACCTGGCGCTGACCAAGTCGATGAACCTGGGAGCGGCGCTGGAAGAGGCGGCGCGGCAGTACGACGACCCGCTCGTGAAGCGGCTATCGATCAAAGTGAGCGGATGCCCGAATTCCTGCGGGCATCACTGGGTGGCCGATCTCGGCTTCTACGGCAACGCGCGCAAGATCGACGGCAAGGAAGTACCTTACTACCAGATGCTGCTGGGCGGAGGCTACGATGAGCAGGGGATCATGCGCTTCGGACTCGCGGTGCAATCCATTCCGGCCCGCCTGGCGCCGCTAGCGGTAACACGCGTGCTGGACCACTTCATCGCCCAGCGGAGGGACGGCGAATCCTTTAGGCAGTACGTCATGCGCCACAAGGTAGAGACCTTCCGCGAGATGACCAACGACCTGGCCAAACCGGCGGAGCTATTCCCGGAGATCTACCAGGACTGGGGCGACGACGAAGCCTACTCGCTCGCCCTGGGCCGCGGAGAGTGCGCGGCGTGAGGCTTGGCCGGCGGCCCATGTTATCGTGCCATAGATGCACAATATTCGCCGTGCCATCCTCAGCGTCACCGATAAAACCGGCATCGTAGTATTCGCCCGCGAATTGACGGCCCTGCAAGTGGAGCTGATCTCCACCGGGGGCACGGCGCGGCTCATCCGCGAAGCGGGCATTCCGGTGCGCGACGTCTCCGCGGTGACCGGGTTTCCCGAAATGCTGGACGGCCGGGTCAAGACCCTGCACCCGAAAATCGCGGGCGGCATTCTGGCCATGCGCGCCCGCGCGGAGCACATGCAGGCGCTCGCCGAACAGGAGATTGCGCCCATCGACCTGGTGGTGGTGAACCTCTACCGCTTCGCGGACGTGGCGGCGAAGCAGGGGGCCACCCTGGAGGAGCTGATCGAGAACATCGATATCGGCGGTCCCACCATGATCCGCGCCGCGGCGAAGAACTTCGAGGATGTCGCGGTGGTGGTGTCACCGGCCGACTATGGCGGCGTCGTCGAGGAGTTGCGAGCCGCCGGCGGCCTTTCGCGCGAGACGCGATGGCGCCTGGCTAAGAAGGCGTTTCGCACCACGGCGGAGTACGATCTGGCCATCAGCTCGCGGCTGGAGCGGGAAGAGGCGGATACCCCGCTGCCGCACGAATTGAGCCTGCGGGTTCCCAAGCTGGCCGATTTGCGGTACGGCGAAAACCCGCACCAGAGGGCGGCGCTCTATGGCACGCGCGGCGTGGGCATCGCGGGCGCGGAGCAGTTGCAGGGCAAGGAACTTTCCTACAACAACCTGGTGGACATGGATGCGGCGTGGCAACTGGCCGCGGAATTCGCGGCGCCCGCGGCGGCCATCGTCAAGCACACCAATCCCTGCGGCTGCGCCGAGCAGGCCACGCTCGCCGAGGCGTACCGCAAAGCGCTGGAGTGCGATCCGGTGTCGGCGTTCGGCGGCGTGATCGGCGTAAACCGGGCGGTGGATGGGGAGACCGCGCGCGAGATGGCCAAGACCTTCCTCGAGGCCATTGCGGCGCCGGACTATACCGTGGAGGCGCGGGCGGCGCTGGCGGCGAAGAAGAATCTGCGGCTGATGCGCGTGGCGCCGGGCCGCGACGCGCTGGCCGTGAAATCGATCTCCGGCGGCTTTCTGGCGCAGACCGTGGACGAGGCGGCGTTCGAGCGCGCCGCGGCGGTGGTGAAGACCCGCCGGGCGCCGACGGAGGAGGAATGGGAAGCGCTCGCCTTCGCGTGGCGCGTGGCCAAGCATGTAAAATCGAACGCCATCGTCTACGCGCGCGCCGGCCAGACCGTGGGTATCGGCGCCGGCCAGATGAGCCGCGTGGACTCGGTACGTTTGGGCGCCATGAAGGCGGTGCTTCCGCTGGCGGGGACCGCGGTGGCATCGGACGCGTTCTTTCCCTTCGCCGATGGCGTGGAGGAGGCCGCGAAGCACGGCGTGACAGCGTTCATCCAGCCCGGCGGATCGGTGCGCGACGAGGAAGCGATCGCCGCGGCCGACCGCCTGGGAGCGGCCATGGTCTTCACCGGCGTGCGGCACTTCCGGCATTAGGTTGCATTCCGATGTGGAATTGATCGGTCATTGAGACGCAAAGTGCAGCCGGCAGGCCTCCTACGCGAAGCCGTCGCGCAGCACGGTCGCGAGTTCATCCAGAATCACGTTGGGCCGCGTTTATCCTGCGCCGGTTCCTGACGATTTCGGGGACATCGACTTCGGTATTGACACCCGCTCCGGATACGGTGCGCTGGAGCTGGCGGGCGCCATGGCAACCCAGAACAACGTTCACGTCTCCGATAGCCGGACGCACGGCCAGTTTGCTTGTCGCCGCCAGCTCAACCGGAACGGCACATCTGCGGCGGCTTGCGTTCACTATCGGCACGCGTCCGGTAACCGGGGCCGGGGCCGGGGCATTCCGAAATTCTAAATGCTGCGGCGCGTGGTCCGCTGTTACGATGTAGAATTGATCCGTCATTGAGACGCTTATGGAAACTGCACTGCAAAACCTGGAGCCCAAGAACGTGTTCCGGCACTTCGCGGCTCTCGCAGCCATACCCCGCGCTTCCGAGAAGGAAGCCGCGGCGCGCCAGTATGTGCTCGATCTGGCGGGCCGCCTGGGCCTGGAAGCCGTCCAGGATCGGGTGGGCAACGTCGTCGTCCGCAAGCCCGCCCGGCCCGGCCGCGAGGGGGCCATCACGGCCGCCTTGCAGGGCCACCTGGACATGGTCTGCGAAAAGAACGAAGGCACGGCCCACAATTTCGACACCGATCCCATCCGCCTGGTCCGCGATGGCGACTGGTTGAAGGCGGACGGCACCACGCTGGGCGCCGACAATGGCGTCGGCGCAGCCGCGGCGCTGGCGGTGATGGAGAGCGAGGATGTGGCCCACGGGCCGCTGGAGTTCGTCTTCACCATCGACGAGGAGAGCGGCCTGACCGGCGCCTCGGAGTTTCCCAACGGGCTGCTCCATTCCCGCTACTTCCTGAACCTGGATGGCGAGGAGGAAGGCACCCTTTGCATCGGCTGCGCGGGCGGTCTCAATACGGTGGCGCGGCGTAAGATCGCGCGGCGGCCCGCGCCCGCGGGCGAAGGGTGGCGCGTGAAAGTCTCCGGACTGCAAGGCGGGCACTCCGGTCTCGATATCAACAAGGGCCGCGGCAACGCCCTGCGCATTCTCGGCCGCGTGCTCCGGACCCTGATGGAGCGCCTGCCGCTGGCCGTCGCCGAAATGAAGGGCGGCAGCAAGCGCAACGCCATCCCGCGCGAAGCCTCCGCCACCGTAGTGCTCGAGGGCGCCCGCGAGCCGGAGCTGCGATCGCTCGTGGCCGCGCTCGAAGCGGAGATCCGGCCGGAGCTGGGGGGATTCGATTCCGGGCTGCGCATTACGGTCGAAAGCGCCGCGCGCCCGCGGCAGGTCCTGGCCGATGCCGATGCCGCCATGCTCGCCGGTTTGCTGGCCAGCCTGCACCATGGCATGCTGGCCATGAGCCCCGACATCCCCGGGCTGGTCCAGACGTCCACCAACCTGGCCATAGTTTCCACTAAAGAGGACGAGGCCGAAATCGAGACCAACCAACGCAGCGCCATCGCCAGCAGCAAGCTGGCCGCCGCCCGCATGGTCGCCACGGTCCTGCAATTGGCCGGTTTCGCGGTGGAGCAGACCGGCGGCTACCCCGGCTGGAAGCCCGAGCCCTCGAGCGATATCGTGCGCATGGCCAAGGCGGCGCACCAGGAAATCCTGGGCACCGACCCCGGGCTCGTCGCCATGCACGCCGGCCTCGAGTGCGGCGTGATCGGCGAAAAACATCCGGGCATGCAAATGATTTCGTTTGGACCGCACATCGTGGACGTTCACAGTCCCAGCGAGCGGCTCAAAATCTCTTCCGTGGAGCCGTTCTACCGGTTCCTCACGGGCTTCCTCGAGCGGCTCTGAGCGGGCGCCCGTGCCTGAGACTGTGGCCCAGCCGGCGGGCGCCCACGATGTCCGGCGCCAGCGTGTGCGCACGTTGTGGGCGGCTGTCGTAGTGCAATCCGTCCTTTCCGCGATCCATCTGAGCCTGCTGCCGATGTGGGGCGACGAAAGGTTCACGGTCTCCATCGTGACCGGGAGCCCGGCGCAGATTATTGCAGCCGTTCGGAATGACATTCATCCGCCGCTCTACTTCCTGCTGGCGCACTGGTGGAGTAAGCTGCCGCTCGGTTCCGATCCTCTGGTGCGCTTGCGGCTGCTGTCGGTGGTCTTCGCGGTACTGACTACGATGTTCATCGAGCGGCGGTGGCTGCGGAGCGCCTCGGAAGAGGTCCGCGCCTGGTTTCTGATGCTGTGGGTGTTCTCTCCGTGCCTGCTGCTTTACAGCCGGATGGCCCGGTCTTACAGCATGCAGGTCTTCCTGTCCGCGGCCGCGATCTGGTTCGCAGTCGAGTTCGCCGAAGATCCGCGGCCGAAGCGGCTATGGGCCTTCACCGTATCGTTGACCGCACTGCTCTACACGCACTATCTTCCCGGCATCGCGGTCCTGGCGGGCGCCAATGTCCTTCTGGTCTGGCGCATGCGGCAGAGCGGGCGGAGTTTCTGGAAAACATGGCTTCTGCCCAACGCCCTGGTGGCGGTCGCGTACCTACCCTGGCTGATTACCCTCGGTGGCGCACTGCATAACTGGGGGCGAATGAGCGTGTACGCGCTCACCGGCAATGTCTGGACGGAGCAGGCTCTCAAGCTGGGCTACTGGTGGTACTCGTTCGCGTTCGGCGAAGCCATTCCCATCTGGCTGCTGCCGCTGACCGTCCTTCTGGCGTTGCCCTACGCGTGGCTGGTCTATTCCGGCGCGCGGTTGCGCTGGTCCTGGGTGGCGCCTGCCGCCGCGGCGGCCGGGGTTGCGTATCTGGGCGCAACGCGCTGGGTAACCTATCCGTTCATGGGCGCGCGCCTGCTGTTTCTATTGCCGGTGTTTGTGCTCGCGGCCGCGGCGGGTATCTCATCCAAACCGCGGTCCGGAATGGTTTTGGGCGTGCTGCTTTTCTTAGCGAATCTCGCGGGCGTGTCGGGCTATTTCGGCGCCCGGGACATTCTCAATATCGGTTACCTGGCGCCGCATCGAGAGATCGCCAGCGAAATCGTGCATCGCTCCGCCCCCGAGAACACGGTGGTCTGGATCGACGGCCTGAACCTGGATGGCAGCGTGCTTCAGTATTACCTCCCGAGGACATTCGAGGTCCACGTGCTCACCACGCCGGAGTCCGTGGCCGCTGCCCTTGCAGAGCTGCGGAAAACCAACATTCAGCATGTCTGGTTTTTGCGCAATCCGCACGATCTTTCCGCCGGCCAGGCGCTTACGAAGCTGGAACAAGACATGAGGACGAACTGGTACAACCGCACCCTGCATCCTTATGTTCCGTTCTCGCCAACCCATCTGGCGATCCTGCGCGCGCTGGCCATGCTGCATCACGAAGAGTGGCGCGGCTCGCCGCGCTACATGTATGAAGCGTGGGAGTTCCGGCGGCCGCGGTAACGATCACGGCGGGCTGCCGAGGGTCCTTATTTCTCCACCCAGGGCAAATACGCCGCGCCGTACAGCCCGGCCTCGTTGCCGAGCGTGGCTTGGGCGATGCGCGTTTCCGACCTGGTGGCGCGGTAGGTGAAGGAACGGCGCTCGAGGGTCGCCATCATGTGCGGGGCGAAGAATTCCCACGCCGGCAGCACGCCTCCGGACAGCAGATACAGCGGGAAGTTGAAAATGTTCACCAGCGTCGCCAGCGACATGCCCAGCGCTTCGCCCATGACGCGCCAGATGGTGCGCGCCTTTTCGCCCGCTTCGCCGCTCTGGCGGGCGATCTCGTACACGTCCTTCGAGGTGAGGTTGTGGCCCAGTTGCATGAGCTGCGCCATGGCGGTGACGGCGGTGGCGGAGGCATGCTTTTCCAGGCAGCCCTGGTTGCCGCAGCCGCAGGGGTTGCCGTTGGTCACCACGGTGGTATGGCCCACCTCGCCCGCCATGCCCACGAAACCGCGCAGCACCCTGCCGCCGGAGACGATGCCGCCGCCGATGCCGGTGCCGAGCGTCAGCAGCACCAGATCGTCCACGCCGCGGCCGGCGCCCATCCATTTTTCGCCGAGCGCGGCGGCGTTGGCGTCGTTCTCGAGAATCACGGGCGCGCCCAAGCGGCGCGAGATCTCGTCGCGCACCGGGAAATTTTCCAGGTACGGCAGGTTGTTGGAGCCGGTGATGAACCCTTCCTTCATGCGGATGAAGCCGGGCACTCCGACGCCGATGCCGGCCAGGCCGGGGGTGCCGTGCTTTTCGCGCAGTCTGACAATGGCCGCGGCGATGTCGGCCAGCACGGCTTCACGCCCTTCGGAGAAGTTGGTCGCCCCCGAGATGTGATCGAGCATGACCCCCGAGCGGTCGATGGCCGCGGCGCGCAGGTTGGTTCCACCGAGATCGAGTCCGATGGCGTAGTCGGGCATAGATGGGGATGATAGCATGCGCTGCCGGAAATGGGGCGTTATGCCGGGGCTGCGGAACCGTTTTGCGCATCGGCCAGAAAGCCTGTCCCGCTAATGAGCCCCGTTGCCGCCGTGGCGCAGGGCGTCGATCAGGCCCTCCAGCTTTTGTCCGATCCGGTCGATCATTGCCTCCAGGCGCGAATCGGATTCCTGCAAGCGTGCATCGGCCTCCTGGCGCCGCTTGCGCTCATTGCGCGCTTCGCGAACACTGAGTTCGACGGCGCGGCGCAGTTGGTCCCGGATGCCGGCCATCTCCCGGTCGTGCAACTCCGCCGCCTTTTCCTGGTGCACACTCAGTTTTGCCTGGTGCTCCAGGATGAACGCGATCGTTCGCTCGACGTCCACCTGTCTATTGTGTCATGAATGGCGAGGTGTGCTCTACAGGAGAGTCGGAGGAGGATGCCGGAGCCAGTGCGGTGCCCGATCCCACTAATGAGCCCCGTTGCCGCCGTGGCGCAGGGCGTCGATCAGTCCCTCCAGTTTCCGTCCGATCCGGTCGATCATGGCCTCCAGACGCACATCGGCCTCCTGCTGGCGCACATCGGCCTCCTGCTGGCGCGCATCGGCTTCCTCCAGGCGCGCATCGGCCTCCTGACGCCGCCGGCGCTCGCTGCGCGCTTCGCGCACACTCAATTCGACGGCGCGCCGCAGTTGGTTCCGGATGCCCGCCATCTCCCTGTCGTGTCGCTCCGCCGACTTCTCCTGTTGCACGCTCAGTCTGGCCTGTTGCTCCAGGATAAACTCCATCGTTCTCTCGACGTCCACATGTTTATTGTGACATGAATGCCGGATACGTTCTGCTTACAGGGGAGTCAGGGGGCGGGTGTCGGAGCCGGTGCGGATGGCGTGGGTCAGCGCTTCGCCGGGGGGCAGCGTCACGAGCTGCGGGCGGATCAGGAGCAGGACCTGGTCGGTGCTCTTGTCGTGCTCGTGCGTGCTGGTCAGCGCTCCCAGATAGGGAATGCGCGAAATCCCCGCCAGCCCGGCGATGATGCGGGCGTCGGAGGCATCCATCAGGCCGGCGAGGGCGCTCCACTCGCCGAGCGGGACCCGCGCCTGCTCCTTGATGGTGCGGTTGGCAATCACCGGTATGCCGTTGAGCGATTCGCCGGTGAGCACTTTGAACTCGGCGTCGATGTCGAGCGACACGCTGGCGCGGTCGTGCACCTTGGGCGTCATCTTCAGGGAAAAGCCGAGGTCTTCGAAAGTGAAGGATGGCGGGGGGCTAATCGCGTCGGGGCCGGAGAAGCTGGCCGGTCCGAAATAACCGGAGGTCAGAATGGGGAAGCGGTCGCCCACGTGGAGCGTGGCCGGCTGGCCGTCCACCGACCGGAGCGCCGCGTGGAGCAGCAGTTTGCCCATGGACTGGCTCATTCTCGCCACTAGCGCGGGATTCACGATGCCGATCCCCATGAGAGTTTTGCCCCCGCCGAAGGTCAGCAGCCCGGCGATGCCCTGCGGGATGGAGACCGAATTGTTCAGGCCAATCGATTTGGCGAGGGGGACCACGGAAAACAGCGTGGGGAAATCGATTCCATAAGTGACCAGGTCGTTGCGGCTGATCTGGAGGAATTTCAACTCCACCATCACCTGCGCGCGGGGGTACAACAGGTCTTCGAACAGGGCCTGCGCCGGCAGCACCTTGGAAATGCGGTCGCGCAGGATCACGGTGTTGCTGGAGGTGTCCCAGGACACCTTTTCGAGAGCCATGGCCTGCTGCACGGCGGTGATTGCGGCGTTGAAGTCCTGTTGGGAGATAGTTTCGGGCAGCGGTATGGCAACGGCCACTCGGGGCTCCATATCGGTGCGTTTTTGCGGCGTATCCTTGACCACCAGAAACAGCTTGCTGGAGAGCGGCACGATAAAGGAGCCGGTGGCCGCCTCCAGGCCGTGCAGGGAATCGCGGTAATCCACGTCGTTCAAGCGGAGGCGGATTTCCTTGCCGGGCTGATAATCGCCGTCGAAAACGCAGTCCAATCCCCAGGCCTGCGCCACGTCCTGGAACAGTTTCTTGAAGTCGCCGCGCAGGTCGAAATCCTTGATGCCGGGCTGGGCGGCCAGTTCCGTGGGGGGCAAAGGCTTGCGGGCGTCGGCCAAGTCCTGGTACGTGGGAACGGCGAGATGGGGGGATGGTATATCGGCGAGGTCCGCCAGCGGGAGGCCGGCGGCCACCTGGGGCATGGGCTTGGCTTGGAGTGCGGCCCGCGACCGCACCGCCTGGCTGCGCAGCCAATAGTTCTGATTCGTGGGCTCCATGGCGGCCGCCTCGGAGTACATCAGGTAGGCCTCGGCCATTCGCCCGGCCTTCTCCGCGTCGCGCCCCTTCTCATACAACTCCCAGGCGGATGGACCATCGGCCATCAGCCCGCCGGCAATCACCAGACAGAGAAGGGACGTACGTGTCCGCACAATGGATTGACGAACGGGCCACGGGCAGCGTGCAGACGATTCGTTGTGCGACGCTGATGCTATGAGAAGCGGCATGGCGGCGATCCGCCACATATTGCTCAGCGATCCCATGCAGTTGGCGGGGCCCGCGGTGGTCTTCGCGATCACTTTGATCGCCGGGTGGGTGGTCCGGGCAATGATCATGCGGGCTCTGCGAGCCTGGGCCTCGCGGACCGACGGCCGCGCCGGCCAGATCCTGGTTCAGACTCTGCGCGGCCCGCTGGCGATCTGGACCGTGATCCTGGCAATGCACCTGGCCATCCAGTTTTCAGACCTGCCGGCGGCGGTGACCACCTGGGGCGCCAATACCCTGTTCGTGCTCTGGATCTTTTCGCTGACCATCGTCTCCATGCGCGCGGTGGGCAACCTGGTGCGCATTTACGGCGTCCAGATACCGGGTGCGCTGCCGGTCACCACGCTCACCCAGAACCTGGCGCAGATCGCGGTGGTGATCCTGTGGGCGCTGGTGGCGCTGGCGCACTTCCATGTTTCGATCACGCCCATTCTGACCGCCTTGGGAGTGGGCGGCCTGGCCGTGGCGCTGGCGCTGCAGGATACGCTGTCCAACCTGTTCGGCGGGTTTTATGTGGCGATGGCGGGACAGGTCCGCCTGGGCGACTATATCCGGCTGAACACGGGCGAAGAAGGGTATGTGGCCGACATCGGCTGGCGCAGCACTACCATCCGCGCCCTGGCCAACAACACCATTATCGTTCCCAATGCCAAGCTGGCGCAGGCGATCGTGACCAATTATTATCTGCCGGAGAAGCGCATGTCGGCGTCGGTGCAGGTGGGGGTAAGCTACGAATGCGATCCCGACCGGATTGAAAGGATCCTGGTGGAGATCGGGAAGCAAGGGGCGGGGGAGATTCCGGGGATGCTGGCCGACCCGGTGCCCTCGGCCGCGTTCGACCCCGGCTTCGGCGATTCGGCGCTCAATTTTACTCTGAATTACCAGGTAGCCGAGTTTGCCAATCAGTTTGGTGTGCGCCACGAATTGCGCAAGCGGATCCTCCGCCGCTTCCGGGAGGAAGGGATTGCCATCCCGTTCCCCACGCGAACCGTGCACCTGGATGGGCCAAAACCCGAGGTCTAGGCGCCGCCGGCATTTTTGTCCATTCCACTACCTTTGGAGCGCGGAAAAGAATTGCCGGAGCCTTCCGGGGCATGTTATATTCGAAGCGCGTTTGATAGCTTCCGCGAATCCGGCCGAGTATATTCCCGTGAGTGTCTCCTCCCCGATGAGCCCGCTTTCAAATTGACAGGAGAATTGAGTGAAGAACATATTCGTAGGCAACCTGGATTTCAACGTAACCGAAGAGGCGGTACGCAGCCTGTTCGAAAGACATGGCCAGGTGAACAGCGCCCGAATCATGACCGATCGCGATACTGGCCGCTCGCGCGGGTTCGCCTTCGTCGAAATGGAAAATGAAACGGAGGCGGATCAGGCGATAGCCGCGCTCAACGGTTATAACATGGACGGCCGCGCCCTGAACGTGAACGAAGCCCGGCCCAAGCCGGACCGCGGTTTCGGCGGCGGAGGCGGCAACCGCTTCGGCGGCGGTGGTGGCGGCCGCGGCCCGGGCGGCGGCGGGGGTGGCGGGAGGCGTCCCGGCGGCGGAGGCGGTGGCCGCCGCGAGCCCAGGTGGTGAAAGAGCTGTCAGCGGTCAGTTTTCAGTTAGAACACACCGCTCGCTGAGGGAGTGGTGAAGCCGCGAATCGCAGGCGGCACCGCCTGCGCCACCAGGACTGCTCCGGATCGCAGTGGTGGGGCAGGGGGCGCCGCCTGCCGGGCCCGTTGACGGGCTTTCCTTCACGGCTTCTGACGCTCGGGGTTCCGCCGGGCAAGGTGCTCCGGGCCCAGCGCGAGCAAGCTGACTGCTGAGAGCCGCATTACTACGCGCCGCGCGTTCCGTTCTCGAGGAAGGCGCGCAGGCGGTGGCTGCGGCTGGGGTGGCGTAGCTTGCGCAGCGCCTTCGCCTCGATCTGGCGGATGCGCTCGCGGGTCACTGCGAAGTTCTGGCCGACCTCTTCGAGGGTGTGCTCGCTGCCGTCTTCCAGGCCGAAGCGCATCTTGATGATCTTCTCTTCGCGCGGGGTCAGCGTCTTCAGCACCTGCGCCGTCTGCTCGCGCAGATTTAAGTTGATCACCGCGTCGGAGGGCGAGATCCCGTTGTGGTCGACGATGAAATCGCCCAGATGGGACTCTTCCTCTTCGCCGATCGGGGTCTCGAGAGAAATCGGCTCCTGCGCCACGCGCAGCACCTTGCGCACTTTGGAGACGGGCAGTTGCAGGCGCTTGGAAAGCTCTTCGTTGGTGGGCTCGCGGCCGAGCTCCTGCACCATCTGGCGCGAGGTGCGGATCAGCTTGTTGATGGTCTCGATCATGTGGACCGGAATGCGAATGGTCCGCGCCTGGTCGGCGATGGCGCGCGTGATGGCCTGGCGCACCCACCACGTGGCGTAGGTCGAGAACTTGTAGCCGCGGCGGTATTCGAACTTGTCCACGGCCTTCATCAGCCCGATGTTGCCTTCCTGGATCAGGTCGAGGAATTGCAGGCCGCGGTTGGTATAGCGCTTGGCGATGCTCACCACCAGGCGCAAGTTGGCCTCGATCAGCTCCTTCTTGGCGGCTTCCGCCTCCTGGTGGGCCTGGGTGATGATTTCCAGCGTGCGGCGCAGCTCGGCTGCCGAGGCTCCGAACTGCTCTTCGAGCTGCTGTAAGCGCTGGACGAGGCTGCGCTGTTCCTTGCGCAGCTCCTTGATGCCTTCGGCGCGGGCGCTGGCCCACGTTTCCAGCTTCTTCTGCACGCGGCCGATCTCGCCCTCGATGGGCCGCAGCTCGTCGACCGCGGTGCGTATGCGATCGATGAGGTGGCGGATGACCGGCGACTGGAAGCGCACCGTCCGCACCAGGCGCGAAGTCCGCACGATCTGCCGGCCGAGCTCCCACAATTGCCGCCGGTACTGCTTGGGCTTCATGCTGCGGGGAATCGCCTGGAGTTTCTGCCGGCACTGCATGGTCCTGCGGTACTGGCGGCCGATATCTTCGATGCAGCGGGCGAACTCGAGCCGCTTCTCCTCGACCAGCTCGTCGGTGAGGATGGGGTCCGAAATCTGGATGATGTCGCGCGCGGAAAGAGCGTCCTGCGCCATCTCGTCGCCCATGACGATGATCCCCTGGATCACCAGCGGAGCGCGCGTCAGAGATTTCAAAACCGTGTTCTGGCCGCGCTCGATGCGGCGCGCGATTTCCACTTCGCCCTCGCGCGTGAGCAGCGGGACGGTGCCCATTTCGCGGAGGTACATGCGCACCGGGTCGTTGACCTTTTCGCCCAGGCCGACGGCCAGCTCGAGATCGAGCAGCTCTTCGCTTTCCTCCAGCTTCTTCTCGAAATCCTTGGCCTCTTCCAGGATTTCGATGCCGGCGCCGTCGAGCCCGGCGAGCACGTCCTCCAGCTCCGCGCCTCCCGCCAGGTCTCCGGGCAGTACTTCGTTGACCTCGTCGTACAGGACGTAGCCTTTTTCCTTGCCCATCTGTACGAGCCGCTGCAGGCCCTCGTATTTGTCGTCGATCGCCACTGAAGCCCCGTATCCCCCGCGGGGAAGAATCGAGATCATTGTACACCACGGCACGCCGCGAAATGGGCCGCCGCACGATCATCCCGGCAACTCCCCGGACCGTTCCATTTGCACCAGCTCGCGGTAGAGGCGCAACGCCTCCACCTGGTCTCCCGAGCGCTCCGCTTCCTTCACGCGCGCCTTGAGCTCGCCGCGGCGCAGCTCGCCCTCGGAGCGGCGAAGACGTTCCAGACACTGGCGTCCGTAATCGAGCGAAATCGCAATGCCCTCCGCTTCGGCGGAAAGCACCACTTCGGCCAGCAGGTTCTGGTCGGGCTCCTCCAGGCGCGATCGTACGGCATCGAAGGTGGGCAGCGCGCCGCTGGCATGCACCGCCGCCACGGCCTGGTAGATGCGCCGCGTCGGGATGCGGTTGAGGATCTCGATCCCGGCCAGATCTTCGATAAGCCGCTCGCGCCCCTCCAGGCTGGAGAGCAGCACATTGAGCAGCCCTTTCTCATCGGCGCGGACGATCTCTTTAGGCTGTACGAGCGCGCTTTCCCGCCGGTCGGCGACTGCTTTGCGGAAGCTGTCCAGCACCATGCCGCGGTCCACGCCGATATAGCCGGCAACGTCGTTGGCGACGGTCATGCGCTCCAGGCGGTCCGAGATCCGCTGCACCGCCGGGAGAAGAAACTTGAGCACCGACACCACGCCCTCAGTCGTGTGGACGTCGTACCTGGCGCGCGCCCGGTCGGCCAGCCAGTAGAAGTAGCCCTTGGCGCCCTCGAGCCGCCCCTGGTACGCCGCGGCGCCGCGCTGTTTGCAGTACTCGTCCGGGTCCAGACCGCCGTCCAGCTCCATGATGCGCACCTGCATGCTCTCGTCCAGCAGCATGTTGATGGAGCGCTCCGCGGCGTTGGCGCCCGGCGCATCGGGATCGAAATTCACGACAATGCGCTGCGAATGCCGCTTGAGCGCCAGCACCTGCGGCGACGTGAGCGACGTGCCGCAACTGGCCACCACGGCGCCAAAACCCGCCGCCGCGACCCCGATGGCATCCATGTAGCCTTCCACCAGGATGACGCGATCTTCTTTGCGAATCGCCTCCTTGGCCCGATGCAGGTTGTACAGCACGTGGCTCTTTTTATAGATGGGGGTCTCCGGCGAATTTAAATACTTGGGATTGTCTTCGGCGGTGAGCGCGCGGCCTCCGAAGCCGATGATTTTCCCGGATTCGTTATGGATCGGAAACATGAGGCGGTTGCGGAAATAGTCGTAGAAGGTGCCGTCGTCGCGCTTGCGCACCAGGCCCGACTGTTCGATCTCGGTGGCGGGGAAGCTGCGCTGCTGGAACAGGCGCACCAGCGTGCGCCCCGAGCCGTCGGCATATCCCAGCCCGAACTGTTCGGCCGCCGCGGCCGCCACGCCGCGCGCCGCCAGATAGCCGCGCGCCGCCTCGCCCACCCCGGCGGCCAGGCTGGCGCGAAACGTCTCCTGCGCCAGCTCGTGCATCTGGAAGATGACGCCGCGCAGCCGCGAGTCCTCATCGGAGTATTGCGAGCGCTTGGGCATGGGAATGCCGTGGCGCTCGGCCAGCGTTTTGAGGGCTTCGTAGAAACTGACGTGCTCGATCTCCATCACGAAGTTCACCACGTCGCCCTTGGCATGGCAGCCAAAGCAGTAGTAGAACTGCTTGTCCAGGTTCACGGAGAACGACGGTGTTTTTTCGCTATGGAAGGGGCACAACCCGGTGTAGCGGTTGACGCCCGACTTGCGCAGCCGCACCCACTCCCCGATCACGTTGAGGATATTGACCGAGGATTTCAGTTGCTCGACAAACTCCATGAGTGCCCTTCCGGCTATTATCGCGCGGCGCGAGGCGAGACACCCCGGCAGCGGCTCAGTGTTTGGCGAGCATCGCCTGCACGTCTCTACGCAGGGCGGCTTGGCTGCCCGGACGGCTGTAGAACATGTGGCCGCCCGGATACTCGCGCACGGCGATCCGCGACGGATCGCCCATCACCGGCATCTGATCCACCGTCAGCAGCGAGCCCATGAAAGGGCAGGAGAGATCGTTCCAGCCGTGGGCGATGATGACGCGCAACTTCGGGTCGGCCGCCACCGCCTGCCGCAGATCGGGCACGGCGCCCAGGCGCAGGGCGCGGCTGTCGCGATCCCAGCGGGAACTCACTTCGTAGCTGAGGGTGTTGTAGCGCGCATCGGTTTTCCAGCCGACGACGCGGGTCACAAAATCCACCATCGCGGTGGTGGTGGGCGCGATGATGCTCTCCAGCATGGGATCGCTGGCGCGCCGCTCGGCAGCGAAGGGAAAGGGATCGTACCCGGTCACATTCGAGTCGTACACGCTGCCGATCTTGCCGCGCTCGCGGAAGACCTCGCGCAGATACGCGCCGGCGTCCAAACGGCCTCCGGCCCGGCGCACGAACTCCTCTTCCAGGCCGGTCATCCCGGTAACGCGTTTCACGATCCGCGGCGTGGCCTCCGGATCCGAGCGGCCCTTCAAAAGGTCGGTGGCATACTCGCCGCGGGTGTACGCGATCACCTGGGCCATGGCTTCGGAGGTCAGCTTGTCCTCGCGCTCCAGGTGCGCCGCCGCGATCGAGGGCAGCGTGAGCATCCACGGAACGGGAGAGACATCGCGGTTGCCATCGAGCTCCGGATTCAAATAAGGCGAGACCAGCACCACACCGTTCATGGCCACGCCCAACTGGGTTTGCAGGTAATGGGTGATGCGCGGGCCGCGATAGCCGCCGTAGCTCTCTCCGACCAGATATTTTCGGGAGCCCAGCCGCCCGTTCTTCACCAGCCAGTCGTAGACGATGCGCGCCAGATAGTGAATGTCGGCGTCGGTGCTGTAGAACTGCTTCTTGGACTCGTCGGCCGGAACCAGCGACCGGCTGTAGCCGGTGCCGATCGGATCGATGAACACCAGGTCGGTAAAATCCAGCCACGTTCCCGGGTTGTCGGTCAACTTGGCCGGGTCGGACGGACTGTCGCCCTCTTCGCCGAAGCGGAGGTGCTTGGGCCCGATGGCGCCGAGATTCAGAAAGACGGAAGCCGCGCCCGGGCCGCCGTTCAGCGCGAAGGTGACCGGCCGGTTCGGGCCCTCGATGATGTACGCGGTAACCACCACCTCTCCGATCTTCTTGGCGTTGTCATAGACCGGCAGCGTGCCCACCGCGACCGTATAGTGCAGCGGTTTGCCATCGAGTTCGATGCTCTGCGCCACGTGCGCATCCGCGGGCAGGGGCGGCTCCTTGTCGGGCGCTTTGTCCTTCGCATCGGCGGAAGCCGGCGGCGGCGCAGCCTTCGTTTCCTGGGCCGCGGTACGGGAAGAGCCAAGCGCCAGGGTGAGCACGGCGAGCAGGAACGCGCCGGCGCGGATGCGAACGGAGTGCAAGGAAATGGAGCTCATGTGGCTACAATACCGTAAACCGGCTGTTTTGCGGCTCGGCCGCCAACGGCATTCCGATCCGCGCGGCCTCCGCCGACATCTCTCACCGCCGGTCTTGCAAATGCGCGCCGGTCCTGATAGAGTGCTGCCGTTGCAGTACGACTCCGCCCGTTTTGGGGCGGTATCGAGGAAGCAGTGCATAGGAGGGGGCGATGAACACTTTCCCGGTTCTGCTGGCCGCTCTGTGTATCTACGCTATCGCCTATCGCTATTACAGCGCCTTCATTGCGGCCAAGGCCATGGCTCTGGACGACCGCCGCCCTACGCCGGCGCATGCCTTCGCGGACGGTCATAACTATGTGGCCTCGCCCAAGTGGGTGCTGTTCGGCCATCATTTCGCAGCCATCGCCGGCGCCGGTCCGCTGGTGGGACCGACGCTGGCGGCCCAATTCGGCTTTGCGCCCGGTTTTCTGTGGCTGCTCGTCGGCGCCGTGCTGGCGGGCTGTGTCCAGGATTTCACGGTGCTGGTGGCTTCCATCCGCCATCGCGGCCGGTCGCTGGCGGAAATTGCGCGCACGGAGATCAGTCCTTTCGCGGGCCTGGTGACCATGATCGCGGTGCTCTTCATTTTGCTGGTGACGCTGGCCGGCCTGGGGATCGTGGTGGTCAACGCGCTGGCCAACAGTCCCTGGGGCGTGTTCACCATCGGCTCGACGATTCCCATCGCCATCATCATGGGCCTCTGGATGTTCAAGAGCCACGCGGGCGCCATCACGGTCACGGGCCCGAGCATCTTCGGCGTGGTGCTGCTGATCTCGGCGGTGGTCGGCGGGCACTGGTTCGCCGCGACCGGCGCCGCCGGAGCGCTGACCTTCACTCCGCATCAAATTACCTTCCTGATGGCGGCCTATGGCTTCATCGCCTCGGTGCTGCCCGTGTGGCTGCTGCTCGAGCCGCGCGATTATCTTTCCACCTACGTCAAGCTGGGCACCATCGCGATTCTGATCGTGGGCGTCTTCATCGTCCATCCGGATATCAGGTTTCCCGCGTTTACCCAGTTCACGCACGGCGGCGGGCCGATCATCAAAGGCCCGCTGTTCCCGTTCCTGTTCGTGACCATCGCGTGCGGCGCGATTTCCGGCTTCCACTCGCTGGTGTCTTCCGGAACGACGCCGAAGATGCTGGACCAGGAGACCGACGCCCGGTTCATCGGCTACGGGGCCATGGTCTGCGAATCTCTGGTGGGGGTGCTGGCGCTGATCGCCGCGACCTCGATGCATCCCGGCGACTACTTCGCCATCAACAGCCCCGCCGACGCCTTCGGCAAACTCGGCCTGCACACCGTCAACCTCGATACGTTTTCGCAGGAGGTGGGCGAAAAACTGGCGGGGCGCACGGGCGGAGCGGTGTCGCTGGCGGTGGGCATGGCGCAGATCTTCCGCGGGCTGCCCGGGATGGACCGCCTGATGGCCTATTGGTACCACTATGCGATCATGTTCGAGGCCCTGTTCATCCTGACGACGGTCGATACCGGAACGCGCGTGGCGCGGTATGTTTTGCAGGAGCTCATGGGCAAGGCGAACCGGAATTTCAGCAACACGGCGTGGCTGCCGGGCAACCTGATCACCACGTTCTTCGTGGTGCTCGGTTGGGGATACCTGATTTACACCGGGAATATATCGACCATCTGGCCGCTGTTCGGCACCGGTAACCAGTTGCTGGCGACTATCGCGCTGGCCATCACGACGACCTTTCTCATCAACATGGGGAAGGCCAGGTATGCGCCCATCACGGCGATACCGATGTGTTTCGTCGGGGTGACGACGGTAACCGCCGGGGTGCTTTCCATCAAGAATATTTTCTGGCCGCTCACTGCCCGGCCGGGCCAGGTCTTTACAGGCTACCTGGATTCGCTGCTGATGACCATCTTCATCGTGGGCGTGGTGCTGGTGGTGTTCGACGCGGTGCGGCGGTGGATTGCGGTGCTGAACGGCGCGCCGGCGCCTCCGGACGCATTCGGCGAGCCGGTAACCGCCACGGGCGAAATTAAAATGGGGTGCTGCTGACGTTGGTAAGAAATGCAGGAGAGGGGCTCTCCGCGCATGGGGTGGTATGGTCTGCGTTTCTGACGTCTTGTTTTCGTACGGCCGCCTGATTATCTGACGTTCCGCGTCAGGGGGCGGCATGGGGCAGTGACGGGGATTGGGGGCACGGTTCCGGATTCGGGCGGCCAGGGGTGGGCGCCGGTCCGGCAGACGCGGATTCCCGGATTGGCGATTCAGTTGCACGCCGGGGTACCCCAAGGCCAAAGTACTTTCAGATAACAGAGTTCTGTTATCAAGAACTGAAACCGAAGGAATAGACGGCCCCGCGGGGCCGGAAAGGGAAGTCATTCATGAAATCAGCGCTTCAGGGTGTGATCGTGATTCTGGCGTTTTCCGGGCTACTTGCCGCACAGCCGTCCGCGGCCGAGAGTAGTCCTCCCAATGTGCCTCTCAGCAAGATTTCAGATCCGCTAGTCCGCGTCCTGGCAGGGAAAGGGCTGTTTACGACGGACGAGCTGGTGGAGCTCACATCTTCCGGCACGGTCGTTGGCGAGCGCGCGACGCTGGCCCAGTTGCTGCGCAAGAAGGGCCTCCTGACGGACGCCGAGCTACAGGACGTGCTGGGGCCGGCAGGTGCGAGACCCGCCGTAGCGGAGAAACCCGCCGCGCTGGCGGTGGTTTCGCCGATGCCCGCCCCCGCGGCGCAGGCTCCGGCGCAAGCGGCGGCGCCCGCTCCTCCCAAGCCGCCCGCGGTAGTGGCCGCCTACGCGCCGCTCCGCGTCCTGCCGGTGGATCCGCCCAAGAGAGAGGGGCTGATTCCCGACATCCGCATCAGCAACGGAGCGCGGCTCAAGCCGTACGGGTTCATCAAAGCCAGCGCGATCTACGACAGCTCCTCGCCCTCGGCCACCGATATGCCGCTGCCGTATCTGAACGGCGACACGGGACCGAATGTGGATCCCGAGTTCCACGTCCGCGCGCGCAATATGCGCATGGGGACGCTGTTCGAGTGGCTCGACTCTCCGAAAACGGTGATCACGGGCCGCTTTGAGGCGGACTTCGAGGGCGACTTCACGCGCCCGCTGAACCGCAACATCTCGTCCATCCGTTCGAGCGAGTTTTCCATCCGGCTCGCCTATGGCCGGATTGACCACATGGTCGACGCCAACAATACGGTATTCCTGCTGGTGGGCCAGGACTGGACGCCGTTCGGCTCCTCCACCCTCCCGAACATCATCGAGACCACCGGCCTGGGCCTCGGCTTCGGAACGCTCTACGAGCGCCTGCCGCAGGTGCGGACGGGCGTGATCCACAGCTTCGGCGGATCGCGGAACTTCAAAATCCTGCCCGAGTTCGCGATCACGCTGCCGGCTTTCGGCAATACGCCGGCCAACGTGGCCGATCAATTGGGGTACGGGGAACGGCAGGGCGCCGATTCCGGGCGTCCGGAAGTGCAGGGGCGTATCGTCGCCCAGTGGCAGCTCGATAAAGCTCCCGGCGTGGCGCCGGCGCAGTTCATCGTGAGCGGCGTGCAGGCCAGCCGCAAGGCGCTGGTGACGGCCGCCGCCGTGCCGGCGGCGTTCAAGTCGGCGTTCCCCGGCGGCGCCGAGGTTTCCTCGGACCGCTGGGGCATGACCGTCGAGCTGCAACTGCCCACGCGAGCCATCACCTGGACGGGTAAGTATTACCATGGCACGGACCTGCGCTTCTACTTCGTGGGCGGCCTGTATTCCAACTTCAACGACACCTTCGGGCTGACCAGCACGACGACCGTGCCTTCCATCGACGGCGCCTCCAACGTCGTTTTCGGCTTGCAGAACGGCGTGCCAACCATCGCGCCCGAGCGTCCGGTGCGCACCCAGGGATTCTCTACGGATCTGGGTCTGCCGCTCTCGCGCTGGTTCCACGCCAACCCGGCGGGACGCAGCGGTGGCTGGACGGCGAACCTGCACTACAGTCTCGACACGGTGCCCGCGCGCGACGCGCGGCGCCTGGGCGGCGGAGGGCGCGCCAAGAACGACATGGCGGTCTTCACCCTGTTCTGGAAGCTCAACTCGCTAGTCACCTTCGCGGCCGAAGAATCCATGTACCGCACCCGCGCCGCCAATGACACCGCCAACAGCGTGGGCGGCCTGTTTACCTTGCGCGGCGTGCCGGCCCGCGAGTGGCACGACATCCGCACCGAGATCGGTCCTATCTTTACGTTCTGACCGCGCCCATTTGTAAAGGAGAAGGACCATGGGTTACCAGGAGTTTCATCGACGCTCGATCGAACAGCGGGATGAGTTCTGGGGCGAGCAGGCGGGCCTGGTCGATTGGCACAAGCCATTCGGCCAGGTGCTCGACTACTCCCGTCCGCCCTTCGCCAGGTGGTATGTCGGCGGCGAGCTGAACCTCTGTCACAACGCCATCGACCGCCACCTCGCGGAGCGCGGCGATCAACAGGCTCTGATTTACATTTCGACCGAAACCAACACGGAAAAAATCTACACCTACCGCGAGCTGCACGCCGAGGTGCAGCGCATGGCGGCGGTGCTGCAGAGCCTGGGGGTCGGCAAGGGAGACCGCGTCCTGATTTACATGCCCATGATTCCGGAGGCGATCTTCGCCATGCTGGCCACGGTGCGGCTGGGCGCCATCCATTCGGTGGTGTTCGGCGGCTTCGCGGCGCATTCCCTCGCCACGCGCATCGACGACGCGCAGCCCAAAGTCATGGTGATCGCCGATGCCGGCATGCGCGCCGGCAGAGTCGTGCCGTACAAGGCGCTGGTGGACGAATCGCTACGCCTGGCGGAAAAGCCGCCGCAAAAAGTGGTGATCGTCAACCGCGGCCTGGACCAACAACTGGCCATCGCGGAGGGCCGCGACCTGGATTACGAGGCTCTGCGCGCCGCGCATATGGACGCGCAGGTTCCCTGCACCTGGGTGGAATCGAACCACCCTTCTTACATTCTGTACACCTCGGGCACCACCGGCAAACCGAAGGGCGTACAGCGCGATACCGGCGGCTACACCGTGGCCCTGGCCGCCTCCATGAAGTACATCTATGACGCCCGGCCGGGCGAAACGTATTTCGCCACGTCGGACATCGGCTGGGTGGTGGGCCACTCGTACATCGCGTATGGCCCGCTCATCTTCGGCATGGCCACGGTGGTCTACGAAGGAACGCCGATCCGCCCCGACCCGGGCATCTGGTGGAAGATCGTGCAGGACCATAAGGTGACCGTGGTGTTCTCGGCCCCGACCGCCATCCGCGTGCTGAAAAAGCAGGACCCGGCCTGGCTGCACAAATACGACATCTCGAGCCTGCGCTACCTGTTCCTGGCCGGCGAGCCGCTCGATGAGCCGACCGCGCGGTGGATCTCCGATGCCCTGGGCAAGCCGGTCTACGATCACTTCTGGCAGACCGAAACCGGTTGGGCGCTGATCACGGGAATGCCCGGGGTGGAGCGCACGGCGACCAAGTTCGGCAGCCCGTCGTTCGCGGCCTACGGCTACGACGTCCGTCTGCTGCAGGTGGGCACGGGCGAAGAGCTCGGCCCCAACCAAAAGGGCGTGGTGTGCGTGGTCCCGCCGCTGCCGCCGGGCTGCATGAGCACGGTGTGGGGGCAGGACGAACGCTTCCGCGAGACTTATTTCACGGATTTCCCGGGCAAGCTGATCTACACGACATTTGACTGGGGAATCCGCGACGAAGATGGCTACTACTTCATCCTGGGCCGCACCGACGACGTGATCAACGTCGCCGGCCACCGCCTGGGCACGCGTGAAATCGAGGAGGCGGTGAGCGCGCACGCGGCCATCGCCGAGGTTGCGGTGGTGGGCGTGGCCGACGAGGTGAAGGGCCAACTGCCGCTGGCGTTTGCGGTGGTGAGAGATCCCGCGGCCATTGCCACGGCGGAGCTGCGGGCCAGGCTCGAGAAGGAAGTCATGGCCAAGGTGGACGAACTGCTGGGCGCCATCGGCCGGCCCTGCCACGTGCACTTCGTCACCCAGTTGCCCAAGACGCGATCGGGCAAAGTGCTGCGCCGCTCCATCAAGGCCATCGCGGAAGGCCAGGATCCCGGCGACCTGACCACGCTGGACGATCCTTTGGGCATGCAACAGATCCAAAACGCCGTGGCCGAACCGGCGCCGGCGGAAAAGAAATGAGTTGTTTGACGAGTGGGCCCGCCCCACAAAACGAGGACTCGGCTTCCGTTCCTCGCGACGTGGTTGCAGCGGTGAGTGAAGGCGAAGCGCAGTTTAACCGTAAATAAGGAGATAGAAACGATGGCAACTTCAGAAGTTCCACAGTCCCACATCAGCCGCTGGTGGCGGGTGGTGGGCGGGCTCTCTATGAATCTGGCATTGGGTTCCCTGTACGCCTGGAGCGTATTTGTGGCCCCCCTCGAGAAGGAGTTCGGGTGGAAGCGCGCGGACACCTCCAATGTCTTCACCATCGCGGTGGTGGTGTTCGCACTTACTTTCATCCTGGCCGGACGGCTCCAGGACAAGTTCGGGCCGCTCTGGGTTTCCCTTACCGGAGGCGTGCTCGTCAGCCTGGGTTTCTTCTTGTGCGCGTTCACGCACAGCCTGACCTACCTGTTCGTCTGCTTCGGGTTTATTGGCGGCCTGGGCAACGGCTTCGGCTACGCGACGCCCATTCCGGTGATGGCCAAATGGTTCCCGGACAAGCGCGGCCTGGCAGTAGGATTGGCGGTGGGCGGATATGGCGGCGGGTCGGCAATTTTTGGCCCGTTAGCCAACCTGAAACTCATCCCGGCCTATGGAGTGCATACCACGTTCATGATCCTGGGCGCGATCTTCCTGGTGATGACCGTGTTCGGGGCGCTGCTGCTGAGGAATCCGCCCACCGGATACCGGCCGGCCGGGTGGACACCGCCTCCGGCCTCGAAGGCGGCGGCTACCACCTATGACTTCAGCCCGGGCGAAGTGCTGCGCACCCCGGCGTTTTACTTCATGTGGGTCGCCTATGCGCTGGGAACGTCGGCCGGTCTGATGGTGATCAGCCAGTTGGTGCCGTTCGCCAAGAGCATGGCGATCCCGTCGGCGGCGCTGCAAACCATGACCCTGGTGGTAGGGGCGGTCGGCAACGCCAGCGGCCGGATTTTATCGGGGTGGATGTCCGACGCCCTGGGCCGGTTGAACGTGCTGCGGCTGATGATCGGCATCTCGATGGTGGCCATGCCGGTGCTTTACATGACGGGCGGCAGCGTGGGCGCGCTGTATGTCGTAGTGTTCGTCGTGTATTGGTGCTATGGCACGCAACTCTCGGTGAATGGTTCGGCCACCGCGGATTTCTGGGGAACCAGGAATGCCGGCCTCAACTACGGAATGTTGTTCACGGCGTGGGGAGTAGCCGGCATCATCGGTCCCAGGATCGGCGGCGTGCTGTTCGACAAGTATAAGAACTACGAGATGGCGTTCTACGCGGCGGCGGCTCTCGCCGCGGTCGCGCTTTTGAGCGAGTTGGCGGCCCGGCGCCCCCAGATACCGGCGGCTGCTCGCGGGACGGCGAAGGCCCCTGCCACTGCTTAGAGCGGGGGCGGCGTTTGCTTTCCCGGGGGGTTCCGGTGGTATCTTATGGACCATTGGAGAGTGTGGACCAACCCCCTGGGAGGGAACTTGTTTCGCTTGGACGAAGTGGCTTGTTCCGAGTCCATTTGGGCGCTCCTGCTGCCACTGAGGATCGCCCCAGGCAAAATATTTAAGAGACGGGAAAGGGTGAATTGAACATGGCGAAGACTGTTGAAGATCGTAACGTGGTGCGCGAGACCACCGAAGCTCAGATTGCAGTCCACTGGGGGGAGGAGGAACTATACCATCCTCCCGCTAAATTCATCGGCCAGGCGAATCTGACCGATCCGGACGTCAACAAACGGTTCAGTGAGGAGAATTTCCCGGATTGCTTCCAGGAATACGCGGAGATGCTGACGTGGGACAAACACTGGCACACCACGCTCGACACCAATGAACCCCCCTTCTGGAAGTGGTTTGTCGGCGGAAAGCTCAACGTCTGTTACAACTGCGTCGACCGGCATCTGGCCAAGTACAAGAACAAAGCCGCCTTGATCTGCGTGCCGGAGCCGGAAGGCGAAGCGCCCATAGCCATCACTTATCAGGAATTGTTCGTGCGCGTGAATGAGATGGCGGCCCTTCTGCGCGATTTCGCGGGGCTGAAGGCCGGAGACCGGGTCACCATTCACTTGCCCATGCTCGCCGAGTTGCCCATTACCATGCTGGCATGCGCCCGGCTGGGAGTCATTCACTCGGTGGTATTCGGTGGATTCAGCGGAGAAGCCTGTGGAACGCGGGTTGCCGATTCCGGCAGCCGGGTCCTCATCACCATCGATGGCTACTATCGCAACGGGAAGATGGTGGACCACAAGGCCGGCGCGGATATCGCCGTTGCCGTCGCCGCCCAGGAGGGTCATACCGTGGACAAGGTCCTGGTCTGGAGACGGCACCCCGGCCAGTATGCCTCCGCCTGGCCCATGATCGAAGGCCGTGACTTCTTCGTGGACGAAAAACTGAAGGAGTTCAGCGGGAAAAGAGTGGACCCGGTCTCCATGGATGCGGAAGCTCCGCTGTTTCTCATGTACACCAGCGGCAGCACCGGGAAGCCCAAGGGATGCCAGCACCGCACCGGCGGATACCTGGCTTATGTGACGGGCACGTCCAAGTACATTCAGGACATCCATCCCGAGGACGTGTACTGGTGCATGGCCGACATTGGCTGGATCACAGGTCACTCCTATATTGTCTATGGACCTTTGGCCCTCGCCGCCACTAGTGTCATCTATGAAGGCGTCCCCACCTACCCGGATGCGGGTCGGACTTGGAGGATTGCCGAGCGCCTGGCCGTCAACATCTTCCATACCTCACCCACGGCGATTCGCATGCTTCGCAAGGCCGGCGTCGATGAACCAACCAAATACGACATCCACTTCAAGCACATGACCACCGTCGGAGAACCGATTGAGCCGGAGGTCTGGAGGTGGTATTACAACACCGTCGGCAAGCGCCAGGCAGTGATTGTGGATACCTGGTGGCAGACGGAAAACGGAGGATTCCTGTGCAGTACCAAGCCCGCGCTGGATCCCATGAAGCCCGGGAGCGCCGGCCCTGGCGTGCCTGGAATCTTCCCGGTCATTTACGACGAGATGCGCCAGGAAGTCCCTGCCGGATCGGGGAAGGCCGGCAATATCTGCATTCGCAATCCCTGGCCGGGAATCATGCAGACCATCTGGAACGATCATAAGCGCTTCGTCGATGTGTACTACGACAAGTACTGCAAGAACCGCAATAGCAAAGATTGGCGGGACTGGCCTTATTTTGCCTCCGACGGGGCGATGCTGGCTGCTGACGGGTACTTCCGCATTCTGGGGAGAGTGGATGATGTGATCAATGTGGCCGGCCACCGGCTGGGCACCAAGGAGATCGAATCCGCGTGCCTGACCGTCCCCGAGATTGCCGAGGCTGCGGTGGTGCCCGCGGTGGACGAGATCAAGGGTCGCGTACCGGAAGTCTACATCTGCCTGCGGCCTGGCCTGAAACCCAGCCAGGAGATCGTCGACAAGGTCACGAAAGCCATTGAGACCATCATCGGCAAGATCGCCCGTCCGAAAGCTATCCATATCGTCCCGGATATGCCCAAGACCCGCTCCGGTAAGCTCATGCGCCGTGTGCTTTCGGCCATTACCAACCGCATGAACACCGGGGACATCACCACCCTGGCCAATCCCGATATCGTGGAGCAGGTCCGGGAACTGGTCCAAGGGAAAGAGCCGGTCGTCTTGCAGGAAGGCCCGGAAGATCTGAAGCAGTTCGGGAGTCAGGAGTAAGGGCTGTCAGCTTGGACAGCATCACCGGGCACAGCTATACCCTCCAGGGGCCGTCGCGGAACGGCCCCTTCACCGGTTTTCCGGGCAGCCTCTTACCTCCCCTTCCAGCAGCGGGACGGGCCAGCGGATACGCTCTCGCGCAAATTGAGCGCGCCGCCACTGCGCCCGTGAAGTAGACTGAACGAGGACCATAAATGGCCGTCAACCAAGACTCCCCGGCTCCCCCCGGCGATTGGGACCGGGTGGCTGCAAGTGAAGAATTCCAAAAACTCCAGGCAGCCAGGAGGCGCTTCATCATTCCCGCAACCATCGCCTTCATCGTGTACTACTTCGCTTTGCCTGTTCTGGTCGGATACGCGCCGGATCTCATGAAAACACCGGTGATCGGAGTGGTAAACCTGGCTTATCTTTTCGCGCTGTCCCAGTTCTTCGCCGCCTGGCTCATCGCCTTCCTGTATCTGCGGGAAGCGGACCGGTTTGACGCCATGGGCAAGCACATTCTGGCGCAACTCGAGGCCCGGAAAGGCGGGGAGCAATCGTAAGTGAATCCGCCATTGGTCCTGTTTCTGGCGTTCCTCGCCATCACGCTGACGATCAATTACTGGGCGGCGAAACGCTCCATCGGCGCCAGTGCGTACTTCGCCGCCGGAGGCCGCATCACCGGCTGGCAGAATGGGATCGCCGTAGCCGGCGATTATCTGAGCGCCGCCTCGTTCCTCGGTATCGCGGGCATTATCGCCTTCCAGGGCTATGACGGTTTCCTGTATTCGGTCGGCTGGCTGGTGGCTTACCTGACCGTACTGCTGATCGTGGCCGAGCCGCTGCGCAACGCCGGAAAATACACCATGGCGGACGTGCTGGCTTACCGGCTGCGCCCGCGCCCGGTGCGGGCCATGGCGGCGCTGAGCACGCTCACGGTCGGCGCCTTTTACATGATTGCGCAGATGGTGGGCGCCGGAACCCTGGTGGCCCTGCTGCTGAAGGGCTCGGGGATCACCTTCAACTGGGCGGTGGTGATGGCCGGCCTGCTCATGGTCTCCTACGTGGTGTTCGGCGGGATCCTGGCCACCACCTGGGTGCAGATCGTCAAGGCGATTCTGCTGATGAGCGGCGCCATCCTGCTGAGTATTCTGGTGATGGCGCACTTCCACTTCAGCTTCGGCAATTTCTTCGACGCCATCGCGCACGTGAAGGACGGCGACAAGGTGGTCAACTTCCTGAACCCCGGTCTGCGCTACAAGCCCCCCTATGGCGCCCTGGACCTGATCTCGCTGGGGCTGGCGCTGATCTTCGGCGCCGCCGGACTGCCCCATATCCTGGTGCGGTTTTACACTGTGCCGGATGCCAAAACGGCGCGCATCAGCGTGGTCTGGGCCATGGCGATCATCGGCTCCTTCTATATCATGACCACGTTCCTGGGCTTCGGCGCGGCCACCATTCTGGGCAAGGATTTCATCGGCAACAACGGCGGCACCAACATGAGCGCTCCGCTGCTGGCGCGGAACCTGGGCGGCGAAGTCCTCTTCGCCTTCATCTCCGCAATCGCCTTCTCCACGATTCTGGCGGTGGTCGCGGGGCTGACCATCAGCGCCTCCACCTCGTTTGCGCACGACTTCTACGCCAACGTGCTGCACCACGGGCACCTGCGCAATCCGCAGGCGGAGGTCAAGGTGGCCCGCATCACGGCGTTCCTGGTGGGCGCAGTGGCCATCGCGGCGGCCATCGTTCTCGGTCCGGCGTTCAACGTCGCCATCCTGGTGGCGCTGGCCTTTGCGGTGGCGGCGTCGGCCAACCTGCCGGTGATCGTGCTCTCGCTATTCTGGAAGCGGTTCACCACCGAAGGCGCGGTTTGGGGCCTGGCAGCCGGTCTGATCAGTTCTCTGGCGTTGATCGCCGTCAGCCCCAGCATCATGGGGTTGGACCCGCCCACGGCCGCCAAAACGGCCCGCCACCTCATCCAGATGCAGCCGCTGTTCCCGCTGGAGAATCCCGGCATTGTCAGCATTCCGGTGGGTTTCCTCGCGGCGTTCCTGGGCACACTGGCAAGCCGGCAGGATCCGGAAGCCGAAGCCAGGTACACCGAACTGCAAGTCCGGGCGGCCACGGGCCTGGATGCGTAAGATGCCACGGCCCGTTCACTTATCATAAGGAAGCTGCGAACACCGTGGCGGAATCGGCCGGCATGGGCTATCCTCCTTCCTCCAGTTCGATTGTTACCGGCGCGGTGGTTGCTTTCCTCGAGCACGTGCCGCCTTTTCAGTTTCTGCCCCGCTCCGCGCTGGCCGCGCTGGCCAACACCATGACCCTGGAGTATTTCCCCAAGGACACGGTGATTCTCCGCGCGGGTCCCAAGGCCGCCGACTCGCTCTACATCGTGCAGCGAGGGGGCGTGAAGCTCTCCTTCCGCACCGCGGTGGGCAAGGAGCTGATCCTCGACATGCGCAGCGAAGGCGAAATCTTCGGCCTGCTCTCGCTCATGGGCCGCGATATGGCCCGGCTGGACGTGAGCGCGCTCGAAGACACGCTCTGCTACACCATACCCGCCGAGCGCGTGCAGGACCTCATGTCCCGCCATACCGAAGTGGCGGACTATTTTCTCCGCACGTCGGTGACCCGCTACCTGGACCGGAGCTTGAACGAGCTGCGCGAGCAGACGCACCTGATGGGCGATGGCGAGCGGCTCTTGTACTCGCTTTCGGTGGGCGATGTGGTCTCCGGCCGTGCGGTGGTCTGTACGCGGGACACGCCCATCCAGGAGGCGGCGCGCATCATGTCGGCGGGGGGCGCGACGTGCCTGTTCGTGGTGGACGCCGACGGGGTGGCCGCCGGCATTGTGACCGACAAGGATTTCGCGGCCAAGGTCGTGGCGCGCGGCACGCCGCTCGACCGGCCCGTGGATACCATCATGAGCTCGCCGGTGGTCGCCGTCGAGCGCGGGCAGATTGTGTTCCAGGTGCTGGTGGCCATGCTCAGCCACGATATCCATCACGTGCTGGTGACCGAGGGCGGACAGCCCGTGGGCGTACTCAGCAATCACGACCTGATGCTGCTGCAGGGAAAGTCGCCCCTCAACCTGGTGCGGCACGTGGAGCAGCAGCAGACCATCGACGGGCTGGCGGCGGCGCAGAAGCGCATTGGTGAGTTGCTGCCGCTGCTGATGCGCGAGGGCGCGACGGCCAGCCACATCACGCGCGTTGTGGCCGAGGTGAACGACCGCGTGATGGGCAAGATCCTGGAGTTGGCCCGCATCGAACTGGGACGCGCGCCCGTCCCCTACTGCTGGGTCGCGGCGGGCAGCGAAGGCCGCGCCGAGCAGACGTTCAAGACGGACCAGGACAACGCCCTAATCTATGCCGACGCCGGCGCGGGACGGCCGGAAGTGGAAGACTACTTCACCCGCCTCGCCGCGTTTGCCCAGGACGCGCTGGCGCGCTGCGGCTACCCGCCCTGCGACGGCAACTACATGGCCGGCAACCCGCAATGGCGCCAGCCGCTCGCCGTGTGGCAGAGCTACTTTGCGGCATGGATCACCGGCGCCACGCGCCGCACCGCCGAGGATGCGCTGATCTTCTTCGACATGCGCCCGGCGGCCGGCGACCTCGCGCTCTACGAGTCGCTGGCGGCCCACACCCGGGAACTGCTCCAGACCGGGGCTTTTTTCAAATCGGTGCTAGCCTACGTCTCCATCGAACACAAACCGCCGCTCGGTTTTTTCCGGACGCTGGTGGTGGAGCGGACGGGCGAACACAAGAATCAGCTCGATATCAAGCGGCACGGTACGGGACCGATCGTGAACGCGGCGCGCCTGCTGGCATTGGACGCGGGCGTGGCGCACACCAATACGGTGGACCGGTTGGCGGCGCTGGAATCGCTGCCCGGCCAGGACCAGGCGCTGCTCAGAGACTTGCGCGCCAGCTTCGAATTCCTGACGCTGCTGCGCCTGGAGAGCCAGATGCGGCAGGCGCGCGCCGGCAAGCCGCCCGGCAACTACATCCGGCCCGAGACGCTGACCAATCTGCAAAAGGGCACGATGAAGCAGGCGTTCCAAGCCATCGCGCGAATACAGTCGCAGATCGAAGCGAGATTCCGGTCTCCGGAGTGGTCCCAGCTGGGGCGGTGAAATGCGGCGCTGGCTCGGATTTTCGCGCGCTAAAGAGAGCGCCGCACCGGCGCCGGCGAAGAACGCTCCGCTCGATTCCTTGCGCTACGTGGTCCTCGATACCGAGCTGACCTCGCTCGACCGCCGGCGCAACCGCCTGCTCTCCATCGGCGCCATCGCCATGGACGGCGCCAGTATCCGCCTGAACGAGCAGTTCTACCGGGTGGTGAATCCGGGCGTGGCGGTGCCCGGAGCGGGCGTGTTGATCCACGGGCTGCGGCCCTGCGACGTGGAGAACGGAGAGCCGATGGCGCAGGTGCTGGAGGAGTTGCGGTCCTTCCTCCAGGGCGCGGTTCTGGTGGGGCATTTCGTGGCCATCGACCTGAACGTGCTGCGCAAGGAGATCGGCGGCGCCGGCCATTCGCTGGATAACCCGGCGATCGATACGGCGCGCGTGCACCGCTGGATCCTGCGGCACACCGAGCACTCCGAGAGCCTGGGCCATCAACTGGAAACGCTCGATCTGCCGACCGTAGCCGCCTCCTACCATCTGGATTTCGAGCAGGCCCACCACGCGCTCGACGACGCGTTTCTCACCGCCCGCCTGTGGCAGAAGATGATCCACACACTGCAGGCCATGAACACCGGCACCCTGGGCGCGGTGCTGCGCTTCGCGCGGGCGTAATCTGAAGGTTCAAGATGAACGACCAACAAAAGAAGGAGCAGTATTCTGGAGTGCGGGATCAAGAGATCCGTGCGGCACTGGATCGGCATTGGGCGGCGTCCGATGCCAACGATTTTGAAACGGAGCACCGCATCTATCACGAGGACGCGGTGCTGGAATACCCGCAGTCGGGCGAGCGAACCCGCGGTCGACGCAACATACAGAACCAACGCGCTAGTCAGCCGAGCAAGAAGCGGTTTGCTGTCCGACGAATCATTGGCGGCGGTGATCTCTGGATCACCGAATTCATCCTGACATATGACGGCAAGCCGTCCTACACCGTGAGCATCATGGAGTTCAGGGACGACAAGGTTGCGCGGGAAACACAGTACTTTGCGGAACCATTCGTGCCTCCCGCATGGCGCGCTCAATGGGTCGAACGGATGGACACATAATCCCGAGGCGCGAGAATTCGCGCTGATTGTTGAAGTCGCCCTCGGGCAGCCGGCACAGCCGCATCTGGGGCCTGTGGCGGTTTCGCGCGCGAAGCCGCGGCGGCGCGTAGCTCGCGCCTGTGGCAGAAGACGATCCACGCCCTGCAGGCCATGAACGCCGGCACCCTGGGCGCGGTGCTGCGCTTTGCGCGTGCGTAAGCGAGTTGCCTACTAAAACCGGCCGGAATTCTTGGGCCACCAGCTCTTGTAGAAGTTGATAAGCGCGGCTTCTTCCTCCGCGGACGCGAACCGCCCCAGGTGAATCGCCTCGCGATCCTCAGCGGACGAGGTCTTGCGGCCCGGGTAGGTGGCGGCGATCAGGGCGTGATCGAAATCTACGCCCTTCAGCCCGGCCGGCATTCCGAGCCGAAATTGCGAAAAGCCCGAAACCGCGTTTTCACGAACCTCCTTGTCCGGATGGTCGAGCAGCACGTACAGGAAATTCAAAGCCACCGGGTTGTGGATCGCCTTCAACGCACTGGCCGCCGCCCGCTGGAATGGCAATTCCGCCTTGGTCGCACCCGTGGCAAGGCGGCCCAGTATGGGGACGCCTTCAGGCGCCGGAAAATCCGAGATCGTGATGGCATAGAGCGCTTTCGCCTCCGAACTCCCCAAACCTGGAATCTCGGCTTCCGCGTGGCTGAGCCCGGCTACGTCCCCGTTCCTAATCTGCAATCCGAAAGCTACAGCGCGCAATTCCGGAATTTCCGAAGAAGCCAGGCGTTTGATTACCTGGGCCTCCACAGGAGAACCGCTGCCCGCCAGTGCCCTGTACAGATGGGTCGCCTGAAGGTACTTTCCCTGCGAGAGTTCCGCCGATTCCGCCATCTCGCTCAGAATCTTATCGTCGGCACCAGACTGCGCCGCGTAAGGATAGAGCCGGGGGGTCGCGCAGGATGCCAGCCACGTGCGCAGAGATGCCGCGGGAGGTCCCTGCGCGACCGGAATTACACTGAGTTTCTCGTTCCCACGCTTCAGGTACCAAATCCCGCAATTGCTGCTATCGGATTCCGCCGCCTGCGAGCCGTCCCCAGCTTCCGCGACTAGTGTCGAGCCGCCGTTCAGCGATCCCATTAAAATCCGTTTCACCTGGAGATGTATGGAAGCCCCGGTGACATGCGCGTCGAGCGAAACCACGGTCGCTACTACCACCAGATCAGCCTGTCGGGCAAAACGATTCGTCGTGGACTTCTGTGCATGCGCGCCCTCGGGTAAGAGCAAGGCACCCAACAAAATCACGATCGGCAGTTGAGGTATCGACATAAAAGTCTCACCATTCCCTTTCTAATTATGTGCATGATCCAGATAGTGAATCTGGTTCGTTCCCCACAACAGCACCCCGAGCCAGGCGCCAGCGGTCTTATGTTCGGTGCTGCGCAGGGGATGGGAGGCACCGCCCATTCGCTGGATAACCCGGCGATCGCCACAGCGTGCGGAGATGCGTTCCTCACCGCGCGGCTGTGGCAGAAGATGATCCACGTCTTGCAGGCCGTGAGCGCCGGCACCCTGGGCACCGTGCTGCGCTTCGCGCGGTCTTGAAAAAATCGCGCGATGACGCGTAACCAATTCCTTTTTCCGGAGTATCTACGGTGAAGGGAGCACATCGATGAAATTTGTGTTGGCCGCCCTGCTGCTGGCGGCGCCGGCGTTCGCCGATTGCTGGCATTACCGCGCGGAGGCCAGGTGGGCAAGGGCGGAAGCCCGGCGTGAACGGGTGGAGGCACTCCGCGAAGCCCGGCAGGCGCGGCACGAGGCTCGCCAGTTCCGCCACGAACGGCGGCAGGAAATGCGCGAGTCGCTCGCTGAATCGCGCCGCGAAGCCAGGGAACTGCGACGGTCTTTCCTTCCCCGGTATTATTAGACCCAACCGCGTGCCGCGCGCGGACGCCTGCGTGCTGTAGCATGGTATCGTGCGATGGGCGTGTTGTGTCGTGCCGGTTCTTCTTTGTGCTGCTGCACACGCAGCGGGGGGCTGCGACCCGAAGGATCTGGACGGGCCGTATGGCTTTCTGCTCTCCGGCACGACGACGATTTCCGGCAGCCCGGCGGCGATCGCTAGCGTGGGCCGGCTGGTATTCGCCGCCGAAGGCAAGCTCAGCGGGTATTCCTCGGTCAATTTCAAAGGCTTCTTTCTCGGCAACCCGGTCACCGGCAGCTACGAGTTTCATCGCGACTGCACCCTTACCTGGAGCCTGCAAGACGATTCCGGCGGGTTGCAGCAGTTCGCGGGCACGGTGACGCCCGGCAGCGGCCGGGTTGCCTTCCACCAGACCGATCCCGGCGCCGGAGGCCGCGGCGTGATGGCCCGCACCTTCGACACCTGCAAAGACGTGCCATGGCGCGGCCGCTTCGACTTCGCCCTGGCGGGAGCGTCCACGCCGTTTGCGCCTGACGGCGCCCGCAAGTCGGTCTCCGAGAAAGGTGTGGTCGAAGCGGATGGCGACGGCAACCTCTCCCTGACGCAGGAAAACAGCAAGTGGGACGGATCCTACGAGCTGCAACCCGACTGCTTCGTCATGCTTTATTTCGAAACCGAGACTCCCATCCAGCTCCGCGGCATCCTGGTGAATGGCGGCAAAGAAGTGCTGGCCATCCAGACCGATCCCGCGCAGACCGGCACCGCAAGGTTGACCGCGCGTCAGCCGTAGTACGCGCCGGGATGGCGTGATAGGCTCGACAGATGCGGCATCGCATCGTCTTCGCGTTCCTCTGCTGCGCCCTGTTCGCCACCGAGCCCAACGACGCTACGCGCCGCTGGTGGTCGCACGTCGCGGCGCTGGCCAACGACAAGATGGAGGGCCGCGACACGGCGAGCGACGGCTATCGCCGGGCGGCGCGCTATGTGGTGGCGGAGTTCGAGCGCGCCGGTCTCAAACCGGCGGGCGAATCCGGCTACTACCAGGGCGCGTTCGACGACGCGGCCTACGTGGCCACCCTCATCGACTTCGCCGAAAGGCTCCACGATGCCGGCCGCAAGCTCAAACGCTCGCTGCTGTTCTGCGTAGTCACCGGGGAGGAGAAGGGCCTGCTCGGCTCGAAATACTTCACCGCGCACCCCACCATCGCCCCGGAGCGCATGGTCGCCAACATCAACCTGGACCAGCTTCGGCCCATCTTTCCTTTGAAGCTGCTCACCACGCTCGCGCTGGATGAATCCACTCTGGGCGACACGGTGAAGCAGGTGGCCGCGGCGATGGGCATCGGCATACAGCCCGATCCCGAGCCCGAGCGCAACCTGCTGCGCCGCTCCGATCACTACAGCTTCATGCAGATCGGCGTGCCCGCCGTGGGCTTCGTCTTCGGATATGAGAAGGGATCGCCCGACGAAGCGGTCTACCGCCGCTGGTACGCTGAACGCTATCACAGCCCGGCCGACGACCTGAAACAGCCCTGGGACCCCACCGCCGCCGCCCGCTTCAACGACTTCTTCGCCCGCGTGGTCGAAGCCCTGGCCGATGCTCCGCAACGCCCTCGCTGGAAACCCGGCAGCCCGTACGCGCGCCCCGGCGTGCGCTGACGAGCGGTGCGCTCCACACGGGGGTCTCGGCAGGGATACGGGTTGCCCGGCACGCCCCGCACAGATCCGTGCGAGCGGCTGACAGAGGCTCGCTGTCAGGCGACCGAAGCCAGGCTCGCCGTTTGTTTGTCCAGTTGTAGAAGAAGACGCTGAATGGTCTTAACTTCGCGTTCCACAAAGTAGGACTCGCCACACTGATGGCAGACCCATGCCGGTACCGCTTCGAGCGACAGGTGATGCCCTTTGCGGTCGATGTGAAAGGGCGCGTGAGCCCTCTTCATCTTCCCCTGGCAGTGGATGCACTTCACGGGCGCCTCCTGATTCTGAGCTCCGCATCGCACTCGTCCGCCTCGGGCAAATAGGCGGTAATGATGGCGAGGTACTCGGCTTTCGGACTGCAGACCACATGAACCCCTCTGCCCGCCTCGGTTGTACCCAGCGGCGCAATCGGAGGCAGGTCCCCGCCGCTCATGGATTTGCTCCTTTCGTCCGCGCGGGCGCGTGGCAGCCCAACCGATTGTACCCGGGAAGAGGCTGTGCAGGCCAACGTCCTCAGACTGTGGCGACGGCCTGGAAGCGCTCCGGCACTTCCACCGTGGCGAATTCCTTGGTGAGCTCGGCCACGTCGTCCGGTTGCAGCACCATGTTCGCCATGCGGAACAGGATGTTGTCCTCTTTGTAGATGTGCTGGCGCAGCAATTCGATATAGGAGGCAGCGTTGCCGAAAACCTGGCGCCGCGCTTCCGGGTCGCCCCGTTCGGCGGCGTCCAGATTCTCACGGACCGCTTTCAGGCAGGCGCGGCCCTGGTCGTGCTCGGCCAGCATCACGCCGATGGGGCCGCCGCGCTCCGGCACGCCTCGCTCCTTCATGCGCGGGAACAGCAGGTTCTCTTCCTTGGCGTGGTGGCAGCCGTCGGCACAGTTGCGGAAAAAGTCCAGCGCCTCATCGAAGAAGCGGCGCGGAAAAGGCTGGCCGGCATCGGCGAGCCGGATCTGTTCCTCGAGCGCGTCGAGCCGGGCTTCGATCACCCGGTGTTCCTGGCTGAGAGTTTCGGTGGGATGCATGTCATGACCTCTGCCCTCCATTGTGGGGCGCGCCGCCCGCGGAGTCGGTGACTGAGGTCACCGGGATTCGTGGAAGACTCTATAGTGGATGTATGTGCGGGCGTATCGGCATCGCGCTACTGGCGGTTTCGCTCGCGGGCGCGGCATCGGCCGGCAACCCGGTGGGCGAGATCGTGTTACTGGTGCGCTCGGCGATCGCGCGGGGTCAGCCGGACCAGGACGTCGCCAGGGCGCTCCACAAGATGAGGCCGAGCGAGCGGGTGGACGACGGCACCATCGAGGATCTGCGGATCGAGGGCGCCGGTCCGCGGACCGTGGCCGAGCTCGAGCGCCTGCGCGACGCCTCCCGAACCCTCCCCAAGCCGGCTGCGCTGCCCGCCGCGCGCGAGATGCCGCCGCCCTCGGCCGAAGAACAGTCGCGCGTTTGGGAGGCAGCCCGCGACAACTCGCTCAACTACGTAGACTCGCTGCCCGACTTCATCTGCACCGAGGTGGTGCGGCGATATCGCGACCTCAAGGGTCAGGACAACTGGCGGTTGACCGACACACTGCTCCTCAAGCTCACCTATTTCGAGCGGAAGGAGGATTACAAGCTGGTCTCGGTCAACGGGCGGCCCGTGATGAAAACCTACGAGGAGGCCGGCGGCGCCGTCACCAAAGGCGAATTCGGAAGTCTCCTGCGTCAGGTTTTCGATCCCACCTCCAAGACCGTGTTCGAATGGAATCGCTGGACCAATCTTCGCGGTCGGCAGACCCACGTCTACTTCTTCCGCATCTCGATCTTCGATGCGACTTACCGCATGGATTTCGGTACGGCTTGGGGAGCACATGCGACCGCCTTAGTGGGTCAGCATGGGTACGTGTACATCGATCGCGACAGCCATATGGTGGTCCGCATCGCCGCGGAAGCGGACAGCATCCCACCGAAATTCCCGGTGCAGAAAGCGACCTCGCTGCTCGATTACGACTTCACCGATGTCGGCGGCCGTCAGTACCTGCTCCCGCTGCGCGCCGAAATTCATCTCGGAACCGGACTCCTGTCCCACAAGAACGAGGTCGAGTTCCGCGGCTACCAGAAGTTCTCTTCCGACGCCACCATCTCGTTCGACAAATAGTGGGGCAGGCCCACATAAATTCCCGGTAAAATAGAAGTTAACCAAACAGAGGAGTCATTCTTGGCCGATCAGGACTTACCACCACAAGGTCCCCCTGCGCCGCCCCCGGCGGGCGGAGGCGTGCCCCCGGGGGGCAACCTCACGCCCACCAATATCGAAGATGAAATGCGGCGTTCTTACCTCGATTACGCCATGAGCGTGATCGTGGGGCGCGCGCTGCCCGACATCCGCGACGGCTTGAAGCCGGTGCACCGGCGGATTCTCTATTCGATGCAGCAGATGGGGCTGGCCTTCAACCGGCCGACCCGCAAGTGCGCGCGCATCACCGGCGACACCATGGGCAAATATCACCCCCACGGCAACGCCCCGATCTACGACGCCCTGGTGCGCATGGCCCAGCCGTTTTCGCTGCGCTATCCGCTGGTGGACGGGCAGGGGAATTTCGGAAGCGTGGATGGCGACCCGCCGGCGGCGGAGCGGTATACCGAAGCGCGCCTGTCGCGCATCGCCGGCGCGCTGCTGGAGGACCTGGACAAGGAGACGGTCGATTTCAAGCCCAACTACGACGAGAGCGAGCAGGAGCCCGAAGTCCTGCCGGCGCGCGTGCCCAACCTGCTGGTCAATGGCTCGTCGGGAATCGCCGTGGGCATGGCCACCAATATTCCGCCGCACAACCTCAACGAAATCGTGGACGCCGCCGTTTACATGGTCCAGCATCCCGGCGCGCCGCTGGCTAAGCTCCTGGAGTTTGTGCAGGGCCCGGATTTCCCCACCGGCGGATCGATCCTGGGCCGCCAGGGTATCCTCGACGCCTATACCAGGGGCCGCGGCCAGCTCAAGATTCGCGCCAAGGCGTCCATCGAGCGCACCGGCAAGGATCGCGAGCAGATTATCGTCACCGAGATCCCGTACCAGGTGAACAAGTCCAAGCTGCTCGAGCAGATCGCCGCCATGGTGAACGAGAAGCGCATCGAAGGCATCTCCGATGTGGTGGACCATAGCGACCGCGACGGCATGCGCATCGTGGTCGAGCTGAAGCGCGGCGAACAGGCCGAGGTGGTCCTGAATAACCTTTATAAGAACACGCAGCTCCAGATCGGCTTCGGCGTGATCATGCTCTCCATCGTCAACGGGCAGCCGCGCGAGTTGGGCCTCATGGAGATGCTCAAGTACTTCATCGAGCATCGCGTGGAAGTGGTCCGCCGGCGCACGGAGTACGAGCTGCGGCGGGCGCGCGACCGCGAGCACATTCTGCTCGGCTTCCAGAAAGCGCTCGACAACATCGATGAAGTGATCCGCCTCATCCGCGCCGCCAAGCAGCCGCGCGAGGCCCGCGAAGCGCTGATCGCGCGCTTCCAGTTCTCGGAGACGCAGGCGCAGGCCATCATCGAGCTGCAATTGCAGCGCCTCACCGGGATGGAGCAGCAGAAGATCCTCGATGAGCTGGCCGAGATCCAGAAGCGCATCGCGGAATTCCTGGAGATCCTCGCTTCCGATAAGGTGCTGCGCGACCTGATCGTCAAAGAGCTGCGAGAAGTTCAGAAGGAGTTCGGCGACGAGCGCCGCACGCAGATCATCGAAGATACCGGCGAGATTCTGCTCGAGGACCTGGTGGCCGTAGAAGACGTGGCCATCACCGTGACGCGCGGCGGCTACCTCAAGCGCACCTCGGTGGATACCTACCGGCGGCAAACGCGCGGCGGCAAGGGGCGCATCGGCATGGGCACGCGCGCCGAAGATGTGGTGGACCACCTGATTGTGGCTTCCACGCACAGCTACCTGCTGATCTTCACCACGCGCGGCCGCGTGTACTGGCTGAAGGCGTACGAAATTCCCGACGCCGGCACGGTGGGCAAAGGCAAGCACATTTCCAACCTGATCAGCCTGCAATCGGACGAAGACGTAAAGGCCTTCCTCTCGGTGAAGGACTTCGTGCCCGACCAGTTCATCGTGATGGTGACCCGGCACGGGGTGATCAAGAAATCCGAGTTGACGGAGTTCGACAATCCCATGTCGCGCGGCATCATCGCGGTGTCGCTCGACGAAGGCGATGAGCTGATCGGCGCCAGGATCACCCGCGGCAACGAGTACATCTTCCTGGGATCGCGCGAAGGACAGGCCATCCGCTTCGCGGAAAGCCAGGTGCGTCACATGGGCCGGCAGGCGCGCGGCGTGCGCGCCATGGACCTGGCCGAGGGCGATTACCTGGTGGGCATGGTGGTGGTCGAGAAGGAAGGTCTCATCCTGTCGATCGGCGAAAACGGCTACGGCAAGCGAACCCCGCTGGAAGATTACCGGCTGACGGCGCGCGGCGGCAAGGGCGTCATCAACATGAAAACCACCGGCAAGACCGGCAAGGTGGTGGCCATTCTCTCCGTGAAGGAAGACTCGGATCTGGCGATCGTGAGCCAGAACGGCAAGATCATCCGCATCGAATCCTCCACCATCCGGCAAGCCGGACGCTCCACGCAGGGCGTGCGCCTGGTCTCGCTCGAGGAAGGCGACAAGGTGGCCGCCGCCTCGGTGATTCCGGACACCGACGGCGGCAACGGGAACGGCAACGGCCAGGAGAGCCTCCCGCTCCAGTAAACTGGTTCAGTGGGGCAGGCTTCCCTGCCCGCCGGTTTTCCGCATGCACGAGAAGCAGGAACAACTCTTCGCCATACTGCGGCCCATGGGCAAGGTCATCGTGGCGTTTTCCGGTGGCACCGATTCGGCCTACCTGGCGTGGGCCGCGCGCCAGACCCTGGGAGCTGGCGCGCTCGCCATGACGGCGGATTCCCCCTCCATGCCCGAATCCCACAAACGCGATGCCGAAGCCTTCGCCGCGCAGTTCGATATCGCCCACGAGTACATCGCGACCCGCGAGTTCGACAACCCGGATTACGTCCACAACGGTCCCGACCGCTGCTTCCATTGCAAAGACGAGCTCTTCTTGCGGCTGGGGCAGGTGGCGCGTGAGCGCGGCTTCGAGCACATCGTCTACGGAGTCAACATGGACGACCTGGGCGACTACCGTCCCGGGCAGAGCGCCGCCCGGCAGCACCGGGTGGCGGCGCCGCTGGCGGATGCCGGACTCTCCAAGGCCGAGATCCGCGAGCTCTCCCGCCTGGCCGGCCTGCCCACCTGGGACCGGCCGGCGGCCGCGTGTCTCAGCTCGCGCATCCCTTACGGGACGCCTGTGACCATCGGCAATGTAAAGACCGTCGAGGCCGGCGAGGAGGAGCTCAAGGCACTCGGCTTCCGCCAATTCCGCGTGCGCTTCCACGGCGAGGTGGCGCGCATCGAGATCGCGCGCGACGAGATGGCCCGTGCGCTCTCGCTCGACATGGCGCGGCGTTTCACGGAGATCTTCAAAGCACTCGGCTTCCGGTACGTGACCCTCGATCTGGAGGGCTACCGACAGGGATCGCTGAACGAAGTGCTGGAGCTCAATCGAACCGGATAAAGGTTCGCACCCGCAAATGCCCCGGAGCCCCAAAACGTATGTTGTGATACGTTGTACACTCGGGCGGCGCTACTTCTGGCTCACGCGAGGTTTGTACACAACAGGACGCGCCGGGCGTCTAACATCACACCGAGGAGGGTTAGAGGTTATGTCACGTTTCGCATTCCATCAGAGCGCGTGGGGGGGACTGGTGATGTTCGGTTCGCTGTTTCTCGCGCAGGCTCAGACCATTTCCACCAGCGTCCCCGGCGCAACCGTGACCACGGGAATTGTGGGAGTCACGAGCGCCGAGACCGCCCGGCTCAACGTGTTGAACCTGCAGCCGGTCATTCCCGGTGTGACCTCGGTATCGTGTCCGGCGACGCTCGAATTCTACGATGACACGGGCGCGCTGCTGAAGCAGCTTGCCGTGACCAACATCTCGCCGGCGGCCTCGGCTTCGCTGGTATTCAAACCTCCGGTGCCATCGACGGCGGTCAATGCGCGGGCACAAATCCGCGCCGTGGTCTTCACCCCGGCGACCTCCTTTGTGAGTCCGGGCTCGGAGCCCACGCCCACGCTGGTCCTTCCGCTGAGCATAGGTTGCAACGTCATGCCGTCGCTCGAAATCATCGACGATTTGACCGGCAGCACTCGCACCTTCACGACCGACCTGCGGGCGATGCCCGGATCCCGCATCCTGCCCCTGCCGGGCGGCGTCCGCTTGCGTTAATCGCCTCGCGGCGCCAGTAGACGCCGTACCTGGCCGATATGGTTCAGGTCATGCCCTGCCATATGGCGTACCAGGTCCTCGACGGTTATCCGGCCGCGCTCGGCGTGCATCCCCCAGCGTTGCCAATCTTCGGGCGAGAGTCTGTCGAACATCCGCAGATTGGCCTCGCGCAGCAGCCGGAACATTTCCAGGGCCTCTTGGGCCGTCCAGGAATCGTAATCGCCGAGCCTCGCCCACAGGTCCTGATCGAACCCCGGCAGAGTGGCGCCGCTGTGCCCGAGCATCTGGCGAAAACGCCAACTGCTGGCCAATTCGTCTTCGGCCATATGCGCGAGAATCGCCCGGACGGACCACTTTCCGGGCGCCGGCCGCCGGCTTAAGACTTCGTCCGGCGCTCCTTCGAGCAGGACGGCAAGGGTCTGTGGCGCCTCGCGCTGCATGGCGATTGGATCCATGTCCTTGACAAAGGCCTCGAGCCGGGCCTGGTACTGGCCCGCGGCTTCAGCCGCTGGTGCATCGTTGGCCGCGTCTTGCATGCCGACATTATCTCGCAGGAAGCTCTCGGCATTCACCACGCGAGCGGTCGAATGTGATTGAAATTCAGCGCGTCGATACCGCGTTCCTGCAGTGCAAGCTGTAGCCGGGCATCGGTTGTGAGTACGAGAACCCCACGGGAACAGCATGTCGCAATGGCGGCATCGGTCAATCCGAAGCGTCCAAATGCCGGATCGCCAACCAGCGATCGGCTCGCATCGTAGGATTCCTCGATTTGCTCAACCAGCGTTTTGAATACCTCGCGGACCGCTGTTAGTTCGTCACCGGTCAGGTCCGTGAGGTCGCTCACCTGGCTGAGCACATGGGGCGTCGCGATCAGTTTACCGAACCACCCGATGAGGCGTACCAGCAGATCGTAATCTTCAATGGTGAAATCTCCGGTGCGTTTGAAATTCAGAATCCGTTGTGTATTAACCGCTCCGACCAGGAGGAGGACGAGCAGGTTCGTATCGACTAGAACGCCCTTTGCTCGGTGCTTTTCGATCAGCGCCGTCGCATCCAGCATTTAGATTCTTAAATCGGAGATCGTAAACAAGAATACTTCAACATTTTTGGTGTAACATCACGCTGCAGCAAGCAGGTCAACGATTTGCTGGATGGCCTTGTCGGCCTTGTGATAGGCAGCTTCGAGTTTGCTCTCGGGCCGGTGAGCGGGGTCGGGCTGGTGGTGGAAGCAACTGTTGGCAAGTGGACCGCAGAGACGCTTGTGGAAGAACAA
>JAIQEX010000035.1 GCA_020073615.1 Terriglobia bacterium | reverse complement strand
CCTATACTCTTGCTGGTCACCCACGCCCTGGCGGACGACGGCTCCAAGGCCAGCGTGCTGCTCTCCACCTCGAACGCGGCCATCACCCAGACCAGCGACACCGCCTGGACCCTGGCCAAAACCGGCGTCCTGGTCCCGGCGGCATCAACTGTTAACTGGACCATCACTGCCACCCAGGGCGCAACCGTGGGCGGACACCTGGTGGTCTCCGGCTTCATGGACGTGGTCAACGCCGGCAGCGGGCCGGCCACCATCGGCAACATCGTGGTAACCTGCAGGCGAACGTGGGCGGACGGTGGGTCACCGAATCGTCCGACATTGCCGACTCCACCAAGGGAGACGCCGCCACCACCGCGCGCGTGGTGGCCCGCGCCACTACGGAGAATGTGGGCACCTTCACCGAGAATGCCGCCTCGGGCAAGCTGGCGTTCATGGACAAGGCCACCAACACCATCTTCTCGCTGGTGCCGCCTGTGACCATCGCGGCCGGCGCGACGGTGCATCTGCTTTTTTCGGCGTCGTTCGACAACAACGTGCTGCACCTCGCGGCCGGGACCGCGGCGCGGACGGAGGTGATCGTGACCTTTGGAAGATCGTCCGGCACTTACCCCACGGACTACAACATGGACATCAACGGCAACGGCAAGATCGACGCGGACGAGCTCAAGGTCCACAGCGTGACCGCGCTGATTCCGGGGACGATTCCGGCGACGCTAGCGGCGAACGCGGCGCTCACGCTCACCGATACGGCCGCCGACATTACGGCCACAGGCACGGTGACGGTTACGAATCCGGTGATCCAGCTTGGCGCTACCACGGGCACTGCCTCGGCGACTTACAACGGCGGGGCCAGCGGCGGATCGGTCACGAATTGCGCGCATGCGACAGGGAGCGGGATCACGAGGACGGTCGGCGCGTTTCAGTTCCCCATCGTTGCGCCCGTGAAGCTCGACGCGTGCAACACGCAAGCGATCAATGCGCGTGTGTGTACCCCGGGCACCCTCGGCTGCGGCTGGCACGACGGAGATATGACCACGTTTGGCCCCAATGCCTGGGGCACTGATGGGACGGGGCCGCTCGCGCTTGGGTACAACACAGTCTATGCGCCGACCCAGGATGTATTTGAGATTGGAGATCCGGCGGGGTTCGAGCTAGCTTTCGGTCGCGAAGAGACCCTGCAGGCCTTTTTGCCTGCGCTGGGGCCGATTGGACCGCTGAACACCAGCCTCGTAGACCCCACCACCTGCCTCAATCCGACTGTTTGCGGTTTCCTCGCGTCCGGCGTGTTTGGCGGCGAGGTAGCGGCGCTGAAGCTCAACATCGACTTCGCCGATGCCGGCCTCACTCTGGGTAAGTCCAGCAGGCGATTCGGCGATCTCACGCTCTGTAATTTCATTGCTCTTTCGGACATCAACGGCCTGACGGTCCGGCAGTTCAGCCAGATGGTGAACACGTTGCTCGGAGGTGGCACCACGATCGAAACCATTGGCGATCTCTATCCCGTCAGCGTGAATCTGAATGCCGCTTTCCTGGATGGAGTGGTGAGCCCCTTCGCGCGGCAAAACTTAGGGGGCGCCGGTTGCCAGGCTGTCACGTGGGCTGACGGAGACGTGATTACACATACGCAATTCGAGTGGAGTAAAGGGGTGCTTGACTTGAACTACAACGCCGTCTATGCGGCCACGCAGGATGTTTTTGAGGTGGGTTCTCCTTCAGGTTTTACCGTGGATTTCACAGGTGTCACTGAGCTCCGTGCCTATTTGCCCGCCAATGGCCTTCCCGGACCTCTGGACGCTAGTCTGGTAGACCCGACATCCACTGATTCCGGCACATTTGGTGGCGAGGTCGTGGCGCTCAAGCTGAATATCGACTTCTCCGATGCCGGGCTGCTCCCAGGTGCCGCCCATCTGCGCTTTGGCGATCTCACCCTCTGCAATTTCTCCACCTTCCCTACCCTGAACGGTTTGACTGTTCGCCAGTTCAGCACACAACTGAACACACTGCTCGGCGGAGGTTCCGGCGCTTTCAACATCCCGGACATTGACCTGACCGCCGCGACGCTCAATGTCTCGTTCTTTAACGGAGGCGCGTCCGCCTTCGCGCAGCAGCACTTGGTGAACGGCGCCTGCCAGTAACGCACGAACTCAACGACCCTTGGACGGGGAATTCCGGCGGGCCGAACGGCCACCCCGTCAGGCGAGCGGCGAACCGGGGAACGCACCCCCGCATCGCCGCCGCCGGGCCGGAGCACTTTGGAGGATTGCAATGACCAAATCGATTTTTGTTTCTCTGTTCGCGCTGGCGTCCGTCACCGGGCTCCAGCAAGCCGCCGCCGATGACGGACGCACTAGTCTGTTCCTGGTCGATCGGGCCGGGGTCATCGGCACCACAACCACCAGCCCGGCTTTCGATTTCAGGGGGCCGTTTTTCCAAAGCCTGGGCACCAACGGGCGCAGTTGCGCGTCCTGTCATCGGGCCGCGCAAGGTTGGGGCATCTCGGCCGAAGAGGTGGCGGCCCGCTTCGCGGCGACTCGCGGTCTGGACCCCATCTTCCGCGCCAACGATGGTTCCAACTGCGATCACAACATCGAACCATCCACAGTGGAGGGGCGCCGGAGAGCCTATAGTCTGCTGACCGGCAGAGGCTTGATCCGCGTAACGGTGGCAGCGCCGGCCAACGCGGAGTTCAACGTCATCAGTGTGCTGAACCCCTATGGCTGCGGCGATACGTCGACGCTCTCCCTGTACCGGCGTCCCTTGCCGTCCACCAACCTGCGATTCCTGAGCACGGTCATGTGGGACGGGCGTGAATCGTCCACCCAGACCGGCACGCAGAAGATCGCGTTCCCCACCAATCCGGGCGATTTACTGGCGGACCTGGCGCACCAGTCCGTGGACGCGACCAACGGCCATGCGCAAGCCTCCACGCCCCCCACGCCGCAACAGCAGCAGGCGATCGTCGATTTCGAGATGGCGCTAGCCACCGCGCAGGCGATCGACTCCCAGGCCGGCAAACTAGACGACGACGGCGCCACAGGCGGCCCTGCCGCACTCGGCACGCACACCGCGGCGGCCTTCTTCGTCGGCATCAACGACCCCCTCGGCGGCAACCCGCATGGCACGACGTTCACACCCGTGATCTTCAGCCTGTTCGATGCCTGGCTGAGTGGACGATCGCATGGCGACGATGGCCGCGCGGCGCGGCGCGCCAGCATGGCCCGCGGCCAGGCGCTGTTCAACTCGAAGCCCATCGACATCACCGGCGTGGCAGGGCTCAACGACGACTTGAACGCGGACCATATCCCGGGCACCTGCGGCACCTGTCACGACTCGCCCAACGTGGGCAACCATTCCGTGTCCGCGCCCCTGAACATCGGCGTCGGCGATGTGGACAGTCCGCTCGATGTCAGATATCTGCCAGTGATGACCCTGCAAAACAAGACGACCCTCCAGATCAAAACGACCACCGATCCGGGGCGTGCGCTCATCACCGGACTGTGGAAAGACGTGGGCCGGCTGAAGGGACCGATTCTGCGCGGTCTGGCGAGCCGCGCGCCTTACTTCCACAACGGCTCGGCCCCTTCACTCGCCGATGCGGTGGATTTTTACGATGCGCGCTTCCATATCGGGTTCACGCCTCAGGAAAAAAGGGACCTGGTTGCGTTCCTGAACGCGCTGTGAAGCCTGGGCTCCCGTGGGCGCGCCTGCGTCGCCCGACGACGGCCACCTGGTGCGGATTGCCGACCTCGACGCCGGCGACCTGGTGGTGCTGGAGCGGGCCACCAGCAAGGAACTCAGGCGCGTGAAGCTGGACGCCGTGGGATAGGCCGGGAGGCAGGCCGGCGGCCTGCCGCACTTACTTGATGACGATGCCGCGTTCGTCGAGCAGCTCGCCGGTCTGGGTCAGCAGCGCCAGGATGTCGGTTCGCAGCCGGATCTGGCTCTGAATCACGGCGGTGTCGGCATTCACCAGGTCGCGTTGCGCCTGGATCACGTTTTGCAGGATGTCGGTGCCGAGCTGGTACTTCTGGTTTTCGGCGTCGAGATTCTTGCGCGCGAAGTCCTGCTGGATCTGCGCCAGCTTCAACTGCTCCTTGGCGCCCTCCACGTTGGTGACGGCGTTGAGGATGCTCAGGCGGATGCCCTGCTGCTGGTTGCGCACGTTCAGCGCGTCGATTTTCTTGGCCACCAGCGCGTTGGCCATGGCCGCCGATGCGCTGCGCGATCTGATGGGAAGCGTCAGGTTGAGGCTGGCGAAGTAGGTCGGATAGCCGAATCCGAACATCTGCCCGAGCGCGTCGCCCAGGCCGCCGGGAATCGGCGCCGCGGGTCCGTCTCCCAGCAGGCTGTTATTGGATGGGAAATAGGTGCCGCCCTGTCCCGCGGTGGTGTACTGGACTTGAAACGCCAGGTTGGGAAGCAGGCCGTTTTTCGCGCTCTGAATCCCCAGGTCGTCCGCCTCCATCCTCTGCAAAGCGCCTTTCATGGCCGGGTTGGTGGCCAGGGCCTTCCGCACCTCCTGTTCCGGGTCCAACGCCATGGCGTCACCCGGCCCTACCTCGACTGACTCGGTGAGCTCCACCGGGAGCTTGCGCACGTCGGGGTCCAGGTCCGCCCCCAATTGGTGCCGCAGCGCATCTTCCGCGGAAGCCAGGGCGAACCGTGCCTGGGACACGGTCACTTCGGCGGCGGCGAGCTGCTGCTCGGGGCCATAGATATCCAGTTTCGATATCGCGCCCAGGTCCAGTTGCTGTTGGGCGTACTCCTTGAGCTTGAGCGAAGTATCGCGCGCCACCTCGGCCACGTGCAGGCTCTCGCGCGCCAGCACCACGTTCCAGTACACGTTCTCGGCGGTGTTGACCAGGTTCAGAAGCTGCGAGCGCAGCGTGGAATCGGCGACTTTGTAGGTGGCCTGCGCCTGCATCAGGGGAATCCGGTTCACGTAGCGGCCGCGGTTCTGGAGCAGCGGCTGGGTGACGCCGAAACGCATTTGCGAGTTCAACCCGGGATTGTAGGTGGAGAGAGAGTTGGTCTGGGAGCTCTTCGATCCCGAGAGCTGCACGAAATAGCTCATCCCGGTATCGAGTGTCTGCGCGTACTGAAAACTGAGCGGCTGGCTCAGGTTTTTCGAAATGCTGCCGGCGTTCTTGGCCTGCGTGGCGTCCCGGGGGATGGAGGTCGAGCGCGTAGTCGAAAAGCTCGCCGTGCCTCTTGGGTCCCAGGCCCCGAACGCCGCCTGAATATTGTTCTTGGGCGTCTCGACGGTGAGCAACTGGAGCTGGATGTCGGTGTTGTTGGCCATCACCAGCTCCAGATAATGTTTCAGGGAGAGCTCGAGTTTCCCCGAGACCACGAAATCCTTCAGCCGCACGGGGTCGCGCAGCTCGACCTTGGTGCGGGCCTGCTGAAAGGTCTCGCGAAAGTAGCTCGGCTTGGGGAAAGACGACATCTGCGCGAACGCGCCAGCCGCCAGAAGAATTCCGCTTACAAAAGTTCTCGACAGCATAGTTCTACTCGTAACGAATAGCCTCGATGGGATCCAGTTTCGCGGCCTGCACGGCCGGGTAAATGCCAAACAGCAAACCGATGAAGACGCTGACGCCGAAGGCGACGCAGATCGACGACATGGTCACCAGCGTCGACCAGCCCGCCGCCGAAGCGATGATCTTCGACAGGGTAACGCCGAAGGCGATGCCGATCAAGCCGCCGGCGATGGAGATCAACACCGCTTCGGTGAGGAACTGGCGCACGATATCGGCCTGGCGCGCGCCGATGGCGCGGCGGATGCCGATTTCGCGCGTCCGCTCCAGAACGGTGGCGAGCATGATATTCATGATGCCGATGCCGCCCACCAGCAGGGAAATGCCCGCGATGCAGATCATGACGATGCTGAAAATCATCTGCGTCTGCTTGCGCTGCGCCAGCAGGCCGGCGGGAACGATCACCGTGAAATCGCCGGCATCCTTATGGGTCGCCGTCAGGATGGCCCGAACCACGTTAGACGTCTCGATGGAATCGATGTTAGGTCCCACCTTCATGTAGATGCCGTCGATTTCGTCCTTCAGGTAGCTGGTGTTGTCCTCGAAACGCCGCATCACGGTGTTGAGCGGCGCGATGACCAGGTTGTTGCGGTTCGATGCCTGGGCGCCCTCCACATCGGCGTCGGCCGCAGCCTGGGGCGTCAGCACGCCGATCACCTGCAGCCAGGTGTCGTTGACCTTGACGTACTTGCCCACGGCATCGTCATAGCCCAGCAGGTTCACCTTGGCCGTTTCCCCCAGCACGCAGACCGGCGCCGAGCTCTTGTTTTCGTCCTCCGTGAAGAAACGGCCGGCCACCAGCTTCAGGCTGTTGATCTCGGTGTAATTGGGAAACACGCCCACCAGTTGCGGCGGTTCGTTGGCGGTCTTGGGCAGCAGCTTCTGGGGCTTGAAGCGCTTGCGCGGGGTGATGGCCACCAGGCCCGAGACATTTTCCGAAATCGCGCGAAAATCGCGGAAGCTCAATCCCGGCGAGACGGCGCGCACGCTTTGCAGCTCGTTGCGGTCCACCGCTTCGTGCGCCTCTACGATGATGTTGTTGACGCCCAACTGGTCGATGAAGCTCATCATCTCCTTCTGCGCGCCGGCGGTAATGGAGAGCATGGCCACTACCGCGCCCACGCCGAAGATCATGCCCAGCATGGTCAGCAGGCTGCGCAGCTTGTGGGCATAGAGGTTGGCCATGCCCATCGTCAGTTCGGGAATGATGTGCGAGCCGATCATGTTATTTGCCTCCCGCCATGCCGCCCATGGGGTTGCCGTTCCCGCCCGCGGACTTCCTGTCGCTCTTGTTCTTCTTGTCGCTCTTATCGGCGGTGGGATCGGCCAGGGCGATCACTTCGCCCGCCTGCACCCCCGAAGCCAGCACCATCAACGACTCGCTCTGCTTGACCAACTGCACTTCGCGCGGCTCGAACTTGCCGTTCTTCTGGCGCACGAACACGGTGAACTTGCCGCCCTTCTGGAACACCGCCTGGGCGGGGACATGCAAGGCGTTGGGGATCTTCTCGACCACGATTTCGACGTCGGCCAGCAGTCCGGGACGCAGCAGCGCCTGCACCTGCGAATCCTGTTCCGGGGGCAGGGGCAGCCTGGCGCCGTTGCGCTCCTCTTCGGTGAAGGGCGAGCTGCCGCCGGCGCGGCGCACCAGGTCGAGCGGATTGACGCCGCCCATGCCCGCCGGTGTGCCGCCCGCGGCCGCACCTCCGCGGCCCCCCTCGCCGCGCGGGCCACCCTCGGCAGAGCCGCTGCGGCCCGCGCCCGCACCCGCGGCGCCCGCCTTGATGCCCAGCTTGGCCATCAGGTCCTGCATCATCTTCTGGCGGTCCTCAGGGGTAATCTGGCTGGGATCCTTGCCGGCCGTGGCTCCCGTCATGGCTTTACGCAGCTTCTGGCGGTCCTCGTCGGACAGACCGGCCATGGCGCCGCCGCCGCGATTCCCGCCGCCCGTGGCGGCATCTCCGCCGCCGCGGCTGCCCCGCGTGCCGCGATTGCCGCGGCCGCCGCCCGGATCCTGATTATCCTGGCTGGCCACAGCCTGCTCCTGCATTCCGGCCACGCCGGGCATGCCGGCGGCAGCTCCCATGGCGCCGGCCATTCCGGGTATGGCGTTGGCCGAGCCGGGCGCGCCCGGCATGCTTCCCTGCAACCCGGCGAAGAAGGAGGGCGCGGTGTTGACGACGTTCTTTTTCGCGTTGGCCGCGGCGGTCGCCATAATCTGCTCGATATCGGCGGGCTTCATGCCCAGCCCGGCCAGCAACTGCCGCATGTCCAGAGAGAAGACCACGTCGAACTTCTTGGAGGGATCGCCCGAAAACACGTCGGTCGAGGCCGTCCCGCTCATGGCCTTGATCTGGCCGCGAAACTGCTTGTCCGGAATGGCGTCGAGCTGCACCAGCGCATCCTGCCCTTCCTTCAGATTGGCGCGGTCCAGCTCGCCCACCTTGGTCCAGACTTCCAGCTCGGAGAGGTCCAGCAGGTCCGCCACCGGCATGCCGGGCTGTAACGTATCGCCTTCGCGTATATCCGGCAACTGCTGGCCGAAATTGAAATATCCGGCGCGGTTCTGTTTGATGGACACGAGGCCCGTGATGAGGGCCAGGGACTTGGTGTTGGCGATGCGCATCAACTCGCGCGAAACGTCGATCAGGCTGCGGTTGCGCTGCTCGCGCAACACCGCGAGCTGGGAATCGGCCTGTTCCTGACGCGCCTGTATGTCGGCTTCCAGCTGCTCCAGCGCCTTCCGGCTCTGTTGTTGCGACAGGATGTTCTTCTTGGCGTCGATGGCGTCGATGATGGGGTTGCGCTGCACTTCCAGGTCGGCCCGCCGCACGTCGTAGCGCGTCTTCAGCAAGGTCACCTGGTCCTGGCTCTGCTGGATTGCCAGGTCGGCCTTGGCCTTCTTGATCTGCTCGTCCACCGATTGCACGGAGAGCTGCGCCTCTTCCAGGGCCGCCAGGCGCTCGGAATCGTCGTACTCGACGATCAGGTCCTTCTCCCGGGCCAGCGCGCCCACCGGGGCGAGCCGCGTCACCTGCACCGTGCCGTTCAGATTGGGGGCGTTCAGGGTAACCGAGCGGACGGCGTGCAGCTCGCCGCGCGTGAATGCGCGGATGACCACATCGCTGCGCTGCACCTTGGCCGTGGGGACGGAATCCTGGCGCGCGGGCAGTTGCTTTACCGCCCGGTAGCCACCCCAGCCGGCAGCCGCCAGGATCGCCAACCCGATCACACGATAGATTGCTTTTTTCATGTAAGAACCAACTCCGCCGCCGGACCGCCGCTACAACTTCTTCCGGGCTCTCTTGGCCGCGTCGGCCGGACTCTCCAGGGTCACCGTTTCCCCTTCCTTCAGCCCGCCGGTCACAATAATGTCTTCGTCGTTCTTCTTGCCCACCTGGATCGGGCGCACCACGAACTCCTTGCCGATCTGCACGTAGACCGCGGGTTTGCCGTCCTTGTCGAAACTCGAGCGCACGGGAATAAGCAGCAGATTCGGCTCCCGCTCGATGATGATTTCGGCGGTGGCGCTCATGCCGGGGCGCAGCCGCTCGTCGAGAAGCTGCAACGCCGCGCGCGCCGGGAAACTCTTCTCGGGGGTGGCCCCGCCTTTGAACACCAGCGCCGCAATGGGGCTGATCCAGTTGAGCTCGGCGGTGAATTCCTTGTCGGGGATGGCATCCACGCGCACCTTTACGGTCTGGCCGAGCTGGATCTTGCCGCGGTCCACCTCCTCCAGGTTGAGGTTGATATACATCTCCGAGAGGTCCGGGATCTCGGCGATCTCGGCCCCCGTCCAGGCGTTGTCGCCCTCCTTAAATGGTGGGGTCGATTGGCCGAAAGTCCCTTGCGAGCGGAAGTTGGAAAGCACGTTCACGATGCCGTCGGTGGGCGCAAGAAGCTGCATCTTGGTAAGGTACCCCTGCGCCTGGTTGAGGTCGCGAACCGCCTTGTCCTTGCGCTGTCCGAGCCGGCTCAGGTCGGCCTCGTGACCTACCTGGTGGGCGTTGAGGGAAGCCTTCACCTGCTGCAGATTGCCCTCGGAGACGCCCACGCCGATGCGGTTCTTCTCGCCTTCCACGGCGGAGAGGACGGCGGCTTTGCTGGCATCCAGCTTGGCGCGCTCGACATCGTACTCGGACGACATTTTGTTCATGGCGTCGGCTTCGTCGTCCATCTTCTGGGTGGCCTTCATTTGGGTAATGTCGCCATCGGCGGCGCGCACGTTGGTGGTACGGGAGATGACATTCTGCTCCTGCTGCACGCCGTCGAATTCCACCACCACTTCGCCTTTCTTGATGGGCCGGCCATTGGTGGCCAGGTGCACGATGCGCAGGCCGGGCACTTGCGGGGCCTTGAGAATGGTGGAGCGGGCGCTCTTGATGTCGCCGCGGGTGCGCACGCTGATCACAAAGTCGCCGAGGCGGACGCGCGCCACCGCCACCTCCACCTCGGTCGTTCCGGTATAGCGATACGCCGCGAAGACCCCGCCCGAGCACAGCAGCAGGCCGACGATCCAGGTGATGATTTTAACCCGTCGCGGATGGGAGCGCCCCAGGCGCTGCCTGGGTTTCAGATCTTTCGATGCCATGATGGATGCTTCCTGTGAGTAGAGGCGTAGCCCGCTACCGGCATGAGGCCGGTGGACTACATGGGCCGCTGCAGCGCCACTACGTCCCCTTTCTGCAAGCCGGAATGGATGGCCACGGCGGTGAAGCTGGCCAAGCCCAGTTCCACCGGCTTCCGGATAAAGCCCTGGGGGCCTTGCACGAAAACGAAGGAGCCTCCGTCTTCTTCGAACACCGCCGCGCGCGGCGCCACCAGCGCGTTCATTTCCGAACCGAGGACGATCTCCGCGCTGCCCGTGAGATCCGGAATCAGGCGCGGGTCGGACTTTTCGATCTTGATGCGGACGGGGATCTCGCCCACGTAGCTGGCGCGGAAGGTGCTGGTCTTGCTCATGGCGCCGATGCCCAGCAGCGAGCCCGGCAACTCCACCTCGGGATAGGCGTCCAGCCGGATGGAGCCTTTCATCCCCAGCCGCAATCTCTCGGCGTCCACCTGGTTGACGGCCGCGTTCAACACCATCGAGCTCGGGTCCACGATGGACATGAAGGGCTGCCCGGCGCCGATCTGGTCCCCTTCCCGGATCTGTCCGAATTCGCCGTTGCGGGGGATGGTTCCCATCACCACGATTCCGTCCATGGGGGACTTGATGGTCATTCGCTGGACGTTCACTTCGGCGCGCTGCATCTCGATGCGGGACTGGTCCCGGTTGAGCTCCGAGCTGCGGATCTGGGCGCGCTGGGACTCGTCCACCAGCGCCGTCTCGGCGACCAGCTGCTTGTACTTGGCCTGCGCCTCTTCGACCGCCAGCTTGAACTTTTCCTGGTCGATCTGGGAGCGGATGGGCGCCGTCTTCAGGTCGAGAACGGCTTTATCCCAGTCGGCCTTGGCGGTGCGCACGGTCTGGTCGTGGGCCTCCTTGGTGGCCGCCAGGTTGGCCATCATTTTCTTGATGGTGTTTTCCAACTGGACCACCGTATCCTTGAAATCGTCCAGCCTCAACAACTGGTTGGTGGGATCGAATTCCGCCACCACATCGCCGGCCTTGACGTGGATGCCGGGCTTGGCCAGGTGCAACAGGACCAGCACAAAATCGCCGCCGCCCCCGCCGCCGGGACCTCCGCCGAAGTTCGAATCGCCGCCGCGGTTCATGCCGCTCCGGCTGCCCTGGATGCGCGGCGCCAACAGGGCGGCGAAGTTCCGGGCGGCCACCGTGCCATTGACGCGCACCGTGCGGTGCACATCTCCCAGCCCGACCGCGATCATCGGCACGCTGGAGCCAGGGCCTCCCGGGCCGCCTTTAGCCGGAGCCTTGCCGCCGCTGTTCAGGTACAGGGCCAGTCCGCCGCCCAGTAACACCACCGCCAGGGGGATGCCCCAGAGGGCGATCCGCCGTTTCTCGGGGGGCTTCGGCGGAACCATCTTCGGCCCCGTAACCGGTTGCGGCAGTGTGACTTGCGGCCCTCTGACGGGGCCGGGAGCGGGCGCGCTGCTGGGAGACGATGCCATGTGTTCCTTACCAGCCCGGCGGGCTGAATCTCCTGATAGGTACTGGTTTCAACGAAATGACGCTGAGCCAATCGGAAAGGTTATCTTCGGACCAGTGAAAGTTCCACTTTTTCAGACCTGGATTACCGGTTATTGCCGTGCTTACACTCCCCGTGTCAGGCCGGAGTTGGGGAGCAATCCGTCGATAAGGCGTCACCGCCGAGGCGCCAAGCCGCCGAGAGAAACCAGGCAAGTCGATTCTCCGCGTGCAGGCAGGGCTCGGCGCGCGAACCGGAAGGAATCGGAAATCGGCGCCGGGCTGGCCGAGAGCGCCGAGAGTCCCTGTGTACTCGGCGGCTCGGCGTCTCGGCGGTGGAAGAGGACAGCCGGCCCGGAGGCCCGGCCCACCCGTGTTATCGTGAAAGACGGTGTCGTCGCCTATCAATTTCCACCTGGAGCAGTACGAGGGACCGCTCGACCTGCTGCTCGACCTGATCCGCAAGCAGCAGATCGATATCAAGGACATACCCATCGCCACCATCACCCGGCAGTACCTGGAATACATGGACCAGGCACGGGAGATGGATATCGACCTGGGGGCGGAATTCGTTTATATGGCGGCCACCCTGATTCACATCAAGTCGCGGATGTTGTTGCCGCGCGACCCGGCGCTCGAAGCCGGGGGCGAGAGTCCGGAAGATCCCCGAGAGGAGCTGGTGAACCGGCTGCTGGAGCATGAACGCTTCAAGAATGCTGCCGAGATGCTCCAACAGAAGCGGCTGATCGAAGAGAACGTCTGGTCCAACCCGCAGATGAAGGCGTTCCTATCGGCCGACGACGAACCCGCGCTCGCGGTCACGCTTTTCGACCTGATCAAAGCGTTCGGGGAGATGCTGGATCGCGTCAAGGACCGTCCGGTGTACGAAGTGGAGACCGGCGACGTGACCGTCTCGGACATGATCCACTACTTGAAGGACCGGTTTGCGGAGGCGGGCGAAGGGCAGCCGGTCTTCATCCTGCGGATCTTCGCGCGGCAGCCTACCCGGCGGGCCATGATCGCCCTGTTCCTGGCCGTGCTGGAGATGGTGCGCATGCAGGCTGTGGTGGTGACACAAAAGGATTTGTTCGGCGAAATTGCGCTCCAGCGGCAGCACGGCTTCGACGCCGTTTTTGCATCCGGCGAGCCGCTGGCGGCCATCGAAAAAGACTACCTCTGATCAAGCATGGAAGACCTGGAAACACCCCCCGAAGGCGCCGTCCCGGAAACCGACCAGACGCCGGAAGCCGCCGTCAGCATGGAGGAGCTGCTGCCTCCGGCCGAGCCCGCGCCACCCGCATCGATCGAAGACGCGCAGCTCAAGGCGATGCTGGAGGCGGTCATTTATGTGGCCGATGAGCCGCTCACCCTGGCGCAAATGGCCGCCGCCTTCGCACAGCCGGAGGAGCGCGTGCAGGGCCTGCTCGACCAGGTGGTAGCGGAATTCGACAAGGCGGAGCACGGCATCGCCATTCGCGAAGTGGCCGGCGGCTACAAAATGGCCACCAAGGCGGAGCATCACGAGACGGTGCGGGCCTTCGTGAAGAGCCTGACGGCGCCGCTGAAGCTTTCCCTACCGGCGCTCGAGACCCTGGCGGTGATCGCCTATAAGCAGCCGGTGACCTCGCCCGAAGTCATGGAGATTCGCGGGGTGCAGGGTGCGGGCGTGCTGAAAACGCTGCTCGACCGCAAGCTGATCGCGGTGGCCGGGCGCAAGAACGTGATCGGCAAGCCGATCCTCTACAAGACCACCAAGGAGTTCCTCATCCAGTTCGGATTGAAGGACTTAAGCGAGCTGCCATCGCTCAAGGAGTTCGCCGAGATCGGGCGCATGGCGTTTGCCACCGAGAGTGGGGCGGACGTCCCGGCCGGCCCCGCAAGTGAGCCAGCCGAGCCTTTGGAAGAGGGGCAGGCCGGGGAGCCTACGCCACCGGAAGAACAGGATGAGTGAGGAGCGGCTGCAGAAGATCCTTTCGCAGGCGGGCATCGCCTCCCGGCGGCAGGCCGAGCGGATCATGCTGGAGGGCCGGGTTACGGTGAACGGGGCGGTGATCAGCGAGCTCGGCTCCAAGGCGGACCTCGAACGCGACCATATCAAGGTGGACGGCCGCCTGGTCCGCGCTCCCAAGCGGTTGATTCATATAGCCCTGAACAAGCCCGACAACACGGTGACGACGGTCCGCGATCCGCAGAACCGGGCTACGGTCATGGAATTGCTCCGTGGAGTGAAGGAGCGGGTGTATCCGGTGGGCCGGCTGGATTATCATAGCGAGGGGCTGCTGCTCATGACCAACGATGGGGACTTGGCGAACGCGGTAACCTCGGCTGCCACCCACCTGGCCAAATCGTACCTGGTAAAAGTGAACGGGCCGCTGACCAGCGTCGAGGAGCAGCGCTTTCGCGAGGGCCTGCCGATTTCCGGCCGCCGCACTCTGCCGGCCGGTCTGAAACTGGTACACGCGGCCGAGAATCCCTGGTACGAAGTGCGGCTTTTCGAAGGCCGCAATAACCAGATCCGGCTGATGTTCAAGCATCTCGGCCGCCTGGTCGAGAAGTTAAAGAGAGTGCGCATCGGGCCCATCGACCTGGGCCCGCTCAAACCGGGCCAATTCCGCTACCTGACGGATGAAGAGGTCCAGAAACTGCGGCGCGCCGTCCAGCGGACCGCACGGGAGGGCGTATGAAACGAATTGCGGAAATTCTCCATTCCGCGCGGACCATTGCCGTGGTGGGCCTCTCCGGCAAGCGGTACCGGCCCAGTTACGGGGTCACCGAGTACATGCAGAAGGCCGGCTACCGCATCATCCCGGTGAATCCGTGCGAGACCGAGGTGCTGGGCGAGAAATGCTACCCGGACCTGGATGCGGTGCCCGGCCCGATCGACATCGTGGACATTTTCCGGCGCCCGGAGTTCGTTCCGGAGATCGTGGAAGCGGCCATCCGCAAGGGCGCGCAGGTGATCTGGATGCAGGAGGGGGTAATCCATGAAGAGGCTGCGCGGCGCGCCGAGCGGGCGGGGCTCACGGTGGTCATGGACCGCTGCATTCTGAAGGACCACCGGCGGCTGGCGCTGGTGCGCGCGTCGTAGTACTCGGCCCGCGAAAATTCCTCGACTAAACAGACCGCAAATCTCCACCTGCGCTACAATATCCCTTCGCCATGCAAGTGCTTCAGGCGGGCCAACACAAGCTGCTGTACCTGGAACTCCAGCCCGAGATGGTGACCAACATCGCGCGCCAGGCGGGCTTCGAGACCAAGGCCAAGGATAGTCTGCGGACCATCCAGCTCGAGCTGAGCCTGCCCGACCCGCAGGCGCCGCTGCTGCTGTTCGACGCCGCCAATCCAGCCAACCTGGGTTGGTTCTCGCGCTGCCAGTTCTACGTGGACGGGCGCACGGGAATGGTGATGCAGACGCCCATGACGCTGGCCAACAGGCGCGACCGCAGCGGCAAGGCGCACCGCAACGCGCTACGCGTATCCATCGCCAAAGAGCTGCCGGCAAGTTTCCGCCTGCCCGGCAAACAGCCGCTCACCGAACAGGTGCTTTACGCGCTGCTGTTCGATTTCCTGAACGCCCTGACGCAAACCGGCGTGGCGGTATGCGGCACAGGCGTGGTGCAACCGCTGGCCGGGCGCATGGAAGCGGTCACGATCCGCAACTGAAGGAAGCGGCGCTTATCGCTCCCAACCGGCCGTAAGAACGTCCCGGCGGATTTATGGTGGCGATCCCGATCGTCTGAGGCCGAATTGCTAGGGCGGGTTTGTTTAAGATTTCCGGGTTTGTTAATCCTTGATTTTTGCACCAGACAGGCGCAGAATAGCGCCACGGGAGGAACTCGAAATGAGAACAGGCATCGTGCGCATTACGCCGCCGGAGTCCCGGCTCGATGGGACGCTGCTTGCTATCTGCAACGACCCAAACCCATTCGGTGCGGCAACCGTACTTCTGGAAATCAAAGGAATCGGCGATGGGGACCGGATCACCGTTACCGGCAACGATTCCACCGATATTAAGGGCATCCCGGTTATCTGCATGACGGACGCGGTGAAGGCCTGAAGGGTGATTTCCATGAAATACCTGATAGCGTTGTTCCTCCTGCTCGGCACAGGTTGCTGGATTTACCCGGAGCCGACCGCCGCGGAAAAGGAGGTGTCCGAGCGCGCCACGGCCGCCAAGGGCATCTCGGTCGGCATGCCCAAGGTCTACGACGATGCGCTGCTCCAGCAGATGCTCAATGACGCCATGGCCAAGCTGGCTGCGCTGCAGAGTCTGGACCAGGCTTCGATCATCGGCCACTATGGCGCGGTGACCGGCGCCACGCTCACGACCTCGAGTCTGGGTATAAATGTCCAGGGAGCGCCCGCCCCAGGTCAATCCATCGTCAGCAACGGCATGACCAACTCGACTGCGACCACCACGCCCGGAGCCAGCAGCCCGACTTCGGTTGTGCAAACTGTGGGCCAGCCGGTGCAAAACGTCACGACTACGGTTCCGCAGGTTTCCGCTCCCTCCGCGGGTGCACCGGCCGCCAGTACCTCGCTGCCGACCGCCTTCAACGTTTCGGCGGCCGACGTTCTCAACGAACAGATGCAATTGACCTACGAGATTGCGAACCTGCGTCTGCTGCTGGAGGGGTCGCTGACCGACCGTTTCGTGATCGACGGGGACAAGCAGTATGTCCGGCCGCGCCTGACGCTGGGGTTTCCGGTAACCATCATGCCGCTCCAACAATACAAGAATGCGGTGGCGGTTGTGGAGGTGGAAGTCACTCCGGAGAAGAGTCTCAAAGCCGGTGAGAAAGTGGTCGTGACGGCGATCCTGCCACGAGAGAAGACTTACAACGTGGCGGCGATCACCGACAAGAATGTGTCCCTCGGCGGGGGAGTGGTCACCGGGGCCGGAATCGGCGGATCGGCCCAATGGGGGTTCGGACGCAAGACCTACTACATCGTGCAGGATCAGGACACGTTGGCGCTCGGATATCAACCCACTCTGGCCGTAGCGGCCGGATTCACCTGGCAGTTTCGCCCCGTGTTGCGGCAGGACTATGTGCGTTCGGGCATGAAGCAGACGTTTGTCCAATTGTCGTTCCCATCCCCGCAAAGCGAGAAGGTTTTTGGGAGGGTCCGGGTACGGACCTACTGGTGCCGCTACGACCGGAAGCGAAACCTGGTGCAAGACGTAATTCCCGGCACGTTGAAAGACGAGATCCAAGGCTGGGAGGCGCCGCACATCGATCTGCCCACCAGTCCGGAGGACTTTGGTCCGGCCAACCTGGAGGACCAGGGCAACGGCACCATGCTGGTCACGCTGCACGGCCATTTCCTGACGGGCACCGCGGTTCGCATCGGCACCACGATTTTGGGCCAGGGCAGCGCCGGCTTTACCTATGATTTGACCCGTATCCGCTTCGTGGCGCCTATCTGCGACCTGGCCACGAAATATGTAGCGATCATTGGCAGAGACGGTTCCGAGACTCGTCTACACTTCACGGGCAGGGACTTCGACGAACCGGAGAAAGCCATTAAGATTACCAGCGCCACGGTAGCCTCTCTGGACGACTCCAACAGCCTGCTCACGCTCGAGCTGACGAACACCGGGGATCTGGGAGTGATTCCCGTAGCCGTGCTGCTGGGAGGACAGGCCTACGGATTCCGCGATGCGCCGGTGCAGCGCGACGCTACCCCGCCAGGCAGGATCACGCTGGTGGTGCCCACGGCCCTGCTCGCCGCCAGCCGGGAAGTAACGGTCACACCGCTCTTCGCCACGCAACGATACCGGGACAAGGCGAAGTTTACAATCCCCGGCTACGATCCGGCGAGCCAGGGGGAAAAGCTGACGCTGGTGGCGCAATCCGACAAGTTCACGTTCCTTCTCAACGGAAGCCGGCTATCGGATGATACGGCGGTGATTTCGCCCGGCGGCAAGACCCTGGCCAAAATCGGCCAGCGCGCGGACGCCAGTACTCTGCGGTTACTGGAACTGAGTGCCGACGAGGTGAAGAACTACAAGGAGATTATTCTGCAGCGTCCTGGCGAGCGGCCCATCCCCGTAGCGATTCCTTCCGTCACGCCAGGAGCACCGCCAGCGCCTCCGCAGGCGAAGGAGCGGGTGATCGTGGGGGCCGACGAGGCAGTTCTCGCCGGGGACGCCCTGGCGCAGTTGTTAACGGTTTCGTGGCGGGGTACGGCGATCCCCTTCGCGGCGTTGCCGGACGGAAAATCGGTCCGGCTGACTGGTCTTAAGAATGCCGGCGTAACCGCGGTAGCCGGCACGCAGGCGTTGGACATCCTACTGAAGTCGGGCAAGGTCAGCGTGAACCTCGAGGTGGTCACGGCCAAGGTGGAGACGGTCGCCAAGTAACTGAGCCGGAATCGTCGCGCTAACCGGTGCGCTCTCAGGATGTTTCGGGTAGCCGGGAGTCGGGCATCACTGGCAGGTTTGCCGCAATTGCGATTTCAGATAATCGCAGACGCCCTCGTGTAGCTTGGCGTCCGGAACGGTCGCGAGGGCCCTCAGCAGCTTGATGCATACCTCGTCTCCCGCCACCAGGCACGCAAGATCGGCGGGAGTACTGAGGATTACCGCGAATTGCGAAGCCGTTCGCCCGACCGCTGCCGGGCTAATCAACAGAAATGCGAATCGCCTCCGTACATCGGTGCTCTGCCCGTCGCTCCAGGTCGTGTGAAACGAAGCAAAGAGGAAGCCTCCTCCATCGACCGTGGGCCGGATGTATTCGCCTTCCTCGCGCACGAACCAGACGCGTGTGATGGGCTGATCGTGGCCGGCGTAGCCGTAGAAAAAGAGGTCGAACCCGCAGCCCGGACGAATGGACGCCCAGAGATATCGCTTTCCACGGCTGGGGAGTGGGCCTTTAACAAGAACGTCGGCGCGAAAATCGCCTTCGCACTAGTAAATCTCCTCTACGCTCGGAGACACCGGCCAAGGCGGATTAGAGATCTTCGTCGATCCGACTTGCGCGATGTTGGTCACGTCTCCCACCACCACAGACTCGGCGTTCTCGTAAGATCCCACGAGACCGGTTACCGAAACCTTCCATTCGGGAAACCTGCGCTGCGCCTTACAAGAAAAGAGAACACTGGAGAGCATCAAAATCGCGCACAGCGGCCGCATGGCTAACATGGATCTCCTGGGGAGCAGGCTCGCGGCGCGGTCGTATTCACGATTGTTACAAGGTCGTTCCTATATGTGTTAAACAGTACGCCCCACAGTTGACCGCCCATATTCACATTGAGGTTGACTGTGCCCAAAGCATCGGTCCCAGTGAAACTCTGGTTGGTGGTGCGCTGCTGAGAGTTGCCGTTGTTGGAGAGATAGTCGTCGAACTTGCCTGCAGGAGTCATGGAGTTGGGCCGTTGCCATACCCCGCCTCCAACTATGGCCGGACTTCCACTCGTCGTGTGAACGCTCTCGCGGACCGTCGGAAGTGCATTCCCGGAAAAAGTCCTGTGCGTCGTTCCGGGCGCAATCAGGGCCGGAGATTTCGATTTTAAGGCGCTGCTTGCAATCCATCGTCCGTTGAGCGCTGGACGTGCCGGCGCGCTCGGCAGCCGCGATTCGAACGGCGCCAGGCCGGCCGGCGCGGTCGCGCCCGGCGTTCCAGAACTCGACCAGATTCTGGGACACGAAGCAGAGCTGATCGCCACGAGCGACAAGAGCATCGGCGGCGCCTCGAACCGTAGCGTACTCAGGGCTGGCAGGGTTAACCAGACGCAGAAGAATGTTGGTGTCGGCAAGGACGAGCACGCTGTTCTCAGCCGCGGTCGTGATAGATACTCTCGCGGCTCAACGCGGCCGGATCGAGCGGCGGGAGATTCCGACCCATCTCTGCCAAGCGGTCCAGCGTGTCGCGGAACTCCTGGAGGCTCGTCGATGGAGCGACCCCGCCGTGGGCAAGGTCTTCGATGACGCCTTGCAGGTAGGTATCGAGTGGGATGCCTCGGGCCCGCGCCTGTGCTGCGAGGTTGGCTTCGACGTCCGGCTTAAGCTTCAGTCTGACGGTCATAAGGAATCCGTTCCAGCGCGACCGTCCTTATTATGCCATGGCACGACGCACGGCCACGCGGAAGGCGGGTTGCCAGCGGGCACTAATCGATTCGCACTATTTGCGAGTTCGCCTCCTGCCCGTATACTTTCCCCATGGTCAAGCGTGGGGGGATCTTCCTGTTTTTTCTTTTGTCCGCACTGCCCGTGTTACAACTCGCGGCGCAGACGAACCTGGCGACTGTCTCCGGAGTGATTACCGATCCGGCGATGAACGCCGTTCCCGCGGCGCAGGTGCGGGCGCGCAGCGGGGAAACCGGCGCCGTGCGCGCCACCGTCACCGGGCTCAACGGCCAGTACGAAATTTCCGGTCTGCAGCCGGGGCCGTATACCATCGAAGTCGAGGCCCCCGGTTTCGCCGTGGCGCGGCACGATCTGCGGGTCGAGGTGGGGCAAAGCGTGCGCGTGGATCTCGGCCTGACGGTGGGCGAGAAGACCACTACCGTCGACGTGACCTCGCGCGCCGAAACGCTCAAGACCGAGGACACCAGCCTGGGCGAGGTGGTGGAAGCGAAATCCGTTGAGAGCCTTCCGCTGAATGGCCGCATGCTGCTCGACCTTGCGCTCACCGTGCCCGGATCGCACATCGGGCACGGGGCGCAGACGGGCAACATGAATCCGCTCTACTGGCGTCCGGGGCAGGCTTCGTCGCTGACCATCGGCGGCAACCGGCCGAATGCGAATTATTTCCTGATCGATGGCGCGGTCAACACCGACCCCACGTTCAATACCCAAAACCTGAGCCTTTCGCCGGACGCGGTGCGCGAGTTCCAGGTGCAGACGGGAGCCTATGCGGCGGAGCTGGGCGGAGCGGGCGGCGGGCAGGTGAACATCGTGACCAAAGCCGGCACGTCGCAGTTTCACGGAACGGCTTACGAGTTTCTGCGCAACGGCGACATGGACGCGCACAGCTTCAACGAAATGCCGGGCGGAAAATTCCTGGTGCAGAATAATTTCGGCGCCGCGCTGGGCGGGCCGCTGCCGGGAAAGAAGCTGTTCTTTTTCGCCAACTACGAAGGGCTGCGCCGCACCAAGGCCGACACCATGATCGACACCGTGCCCACCGATGGCGAAGCGGGGGGCGATTTCGGCCAGTCCGGCGTCACCATTTTCAATCCGTTCAGCTCCCATCCGAACCCCAACGGAGGGGTGATCCGCGATCCGTTCCCCAACAACCAGATCCCGCAGAACCTGCTAAACCAGGCGGCCGCCACCATGCTCGCCAACTATGTTCCCCGGCCCAACACCACCGACTTGGGCGCCATGTTCATGGACGGCGTGCCCACGGTGGTGGGGGCGGGCGTCGATTCCAACAATCTGATGGACCAGCGCAACGAACGGCAGGTGGCCGACCAGGGCACCATCCGCGTGGACCGCGTGTTCGACCGCGGCGACAGCATCGGCGTGCGCTACTCGATCGGCTCGGAGAACGGCTTCACGCCCCAGAACCTGCCCGGATTCGGGCTCACGCACGACAACCGCTCGCAGCAGGCCAACATCACCTGGACGCGCATTGTGACGCCCAACCTGGTGAACACGGCGACCGCCGCCTACTCGCGCCTCGCGATGACGCACTTCGAGGAGAACTCGTTCACCAACGACATCGTGGGGCAGCTTGGCATCCAGGGCGTGGGATTCGGCGGCCCGCGGGCGTTCGGTGCGCCTTATTTTAATGTGCAAGGCTATTCGCCCATGGGCGACACCTACCAGGCGACGCCCATGCAGATGTGGGACACCATCGCGGAGGGCCGCGATACGGTATCGTGGCAGCACGGCCGCCACAGTATGAAATTCGGCGGCAGCTACCGGTGGTTCATCTGGCCCATGTGGGCATACGTGCTGAGCCGCGGCTACTACCAATTCACCAACGGGTATACCACCGAAACCGCCGCCGCCGACGGCACGGGTTCGGCGCTGGCCAGCTTCGAGCTGGGCTTGCCGGCAGTGCGCCAGCGCCAGGTGGGATCGCCGCGCATGAACCTGCGGCAGTGGTACGGCGACGCGTTCGTACAGGACACGTTTCGCCTGTCGCTGAACACGACTCTCAACTTCGGGCTGCGCTACGAATATATGAGCCCGCTGGTGGACGTGTCGAACCAGTGGTCGGGGCTGTTCGTCACCCCCACCACACTTACCGGGTACATCGGGGGGCAGCTCGGAAAGCCGCAGGGCCTGCTCTACAGCAACAAGCTGCGCTTTGCGCCGCGCGTGGGCATCGCCCACCACGTGCCCACCTGGGGACTGGTGGTGCGCGCAGGATACGGCATTTTCTATACGCCCATCGACATGAACACGTGGTGCAACCAGTTGCACAATGTGCCCATCATTTTCCCGGAGACCAACCAGAGCGACGCCTTCACGCCGTCGATCACCAGCTTCAACTTCGCCCCGGCGGTGGTGGGCAAGACGGTGACCAGCTTCACGGCGTTCGATCCCTACCAGCCGGCGCAGTATGTCCAGCAGTGGACGGCCTCGGTGGAGAAGAGCCTGGGCCGCGAGACCACGCTCGAGATCGGCTACCAGGGCGACCGCGGCCTGCACCTGCAGCGCGCGCACCTGATCAACAACGCGCTGCCCGGGCCGGGATTGATCCAGCCGCGGCGGCCGTATGGCAGCATCACCTTCCTGCCCGGAACCGCGTTCCCGGCGGGCGATACGGTGGTGAGCAACACCATTCCGGTAAGCACGGTGAACTGGCTGGAAAATACCGCGCGGAGCTGGTACGACGCGGGGTATGTGAACCTGCGGCGGCGGTACTCTGCCGGGCTCACCCTGCTGGCCAACTACACCTGGGCCAAGAACCTGAGCAACGCGCCCGATTTCCGTTCGCCGATGTTCGAAGCCGCCGTGCCGCAGGACAACAACGACCTCAACGCGGAAAAGGGCCCGGCCTGCGACATCCGCCATCGCTTCGTGGTGAGCGCCGTTTACGACGTGCGGTCTTACAACCGGTGGCGCTGGTCGCAGGCGCTCACGCGCAACTGGCAGGTGACCACGCTCTACCAGGCGCAGACCGGTTTCCCGTTCACCATCTCGGTGTTCGGCGACACGGCCAATACGGGCACGGTGCTGGGCGAAAATCCGGTGCGCGCCAACGTCACGGGGCAGCCGGTATTCGGCCCGGGCACGCGCACGTCCGAGCAGTGGTTCAATCCCCTGGCCTTCTCTACGCCCGCCGCCTACACGTTCGGCAACGCGGGCCGCAACACGGTGTACGGTCCGGGCATGCAGACGCTCGATTTCGCCGTGGGCCGCAGTTTCGCGCTGCACGAAGCGGCGCGTTTGCAGGTCCGCTTCGAGGCGTTCAACGGGCTGAACAAAGTGAATCTGGGAACTCCGAACCGCTTCGTGAACACGGCGCAGTTCGGCACTATCACGGAGCCCTCGACTCCGGGCCGGCAGATCCAGCTCAGCGCTCGGTTGGCGTTTTGAGCACGGGCACCCCGGTGTTCCTACTTACCCACCACCAGAATCGAAAACGAATCCGGTAGCATGGGGCCCCGGTTGCCGCGGCCAGGCGGCGCGCCCTCCGCAGGCGGGGCGGCCGGCGGCGGGCCGTACTCCGCGGCCATGGTCAGGATGTGGTTGGTCTTGGTATCGAGCGTCAGCGTCTTGGCGCCCGCCATCGTCTGGAGGTCCTGTTCCACGGCGAAGCTGGCCGGACTGTTTTCCTTGACGATAGTCATGGTGCCGTTGCCGTGCGAGCTGAAGGCTTCCATGGTTGCCGGATTGAACACCGCGCCATCGGAGCCGCCGGCCAGCGGCAGCGAGGCGATGATCTTGCCGCCGTCCGCGCTGAGAATCACCATCATGGGCCGCGCCGGCGCCGCTGCCGGTATGCCCGATTGTCCGCAGGCCGCGAAGAGCACGCGATTCTTGACATCCAGCGCCAGCCCGTTGCACCGGCTGCCCTTGTCTCCGAAATCGTAATGCGCGGTGACCTTCATAGCCTTGGCGTCGATCACCGCCACGTTGGCCTTGTCCTGGATTACGACGTAGACGTGGCCTTGGCCATCGGTAACCGCCTGCTCGGGCGCGCCTCCCAAATCCACCGTGCCGAGCACGGCGCCGTCCTTGGCGTCGATTACCGTCGCGTCCGCCGTCGGATGGCTGAATACGTAGATGCGCTGGTTAAACGGGTCGGCCAGAATGCCGTCCGGGCGGCACTTCGGGTCGACGTCGATGGTCTTGATGAGGGCCAGCGTCCTGGTATCCCACATCGCGACCGGCTTGCTGCTGGCGAAACCATGGCCGGATTGGGGATCGACCGCCGCGCCATTGGCTCTGGTATTGGGAATTTCGCCGGCGGGCGCCAGGGTATCGAGATTAAAGACGGTCACCCGGGCTGCTGCCGGGGTCTCTCCCTGCACGGCGCCGCGCGGAATGTAGAGCCGCCGTCCGGCCACGTCCGCATAGATGTAGTCGAAGCCGCCCAAGCTGCCAACTTTGGCCGTCCTGAGCACCTTATAGGGCGCTTGCTGAGCCATCCCCGCGGCTGCCAACATCGCCCACCCCACGGTAAACCCGAGGCACATCCGTCGCATGGCGTATCTCCTGAATCCCCGTTGCCTGCCAGTATACATCCGGGGAGACAGGGATCTCCCTCCGCCGCCTCGAAAGCCTGCACCTCCGCGATCCACGCGCAAACTTAAGTGACTAGGCCCCGCCGCCGACTTTAAAAACAAACCCGAAACAGATCCGAAATTCTTTTTTAGACCAAACGTGATTGATGCGGTTGGGCGTCCAATCCATTTCGAAGACGCGGATGGCAACACGGTTGCTCGCCTTGACATCCACACCGCCACCGAGCGCCATCAGCACGCCGTTGTCCGACTCACCCTCGACACTTGAGCGGACGCCACCGAGGAGTGCCTCGCCAAAAAGCGTGGCCTTGTCCTTGCGAAAACTAAACCGGGGCCCGAACAGGTACTCAAAAACGTTGACCTTGGCACCATCGATGGTCTTGTAATGGCCGCCAAAGTCCGCCACAATACCGAAGTTTCGGTGGAAGTTGCCGGCCACGCTGCCCTGCCAGCCAGGGAATTGTTCACGGCTGCCATTGATATCACCGACGCTGAGGACAGAAAACCCCCCGAAAACCTCCGCCTTCGGGTAGGCTTCTTGGGCACGCACCGGCAGCCGGGCAACGGCAACCAACACCATGAGCAAAAGAACTTTCTTCATGACCTCTCTCCTCTTCCTCTTGAGTTGGGACTCTATTTTGGACTTTCGGGTCCGATTAAAGTATACGCCCAGCCGCCGTTTGTAGATCCGGCGAGCCGCACTTTTCCTCCGGCGCGGTACTACTGGGTTGATGCCCTACTACTAGCCTGGGGAGCCTGTCCGAGAAGGACGATTTTGGCCGATGAATAGGACAGAATGAGTCCACAAAATTCTGTGGGCAAGAGCGACCGGCCTTACCTTCCGGATCGGGAGGTTCTGCGTCGTCCGAGCCTGCGGGGCTGGATGATGACCAGGCCGCGTGACTATAGTCACTGATGCGGCCCGGCGGCAGGGTCATCATCAATTCAGAAGGAAGGAACCATCAATGACTACAACCACCGCTCTGGCCGATGTGGCCGCCACCTCACTCCGCGCCGTGCGCACACTAGAGCGTCACGGCCTGGACTATTGCTGCGGCGGCAGGCAACCGTTCGATGAGGCGTGTGCCGCCAAAGGCCTCAAACCGGAATCCGTCATGCAGGAGATCGAGCGGGCCCAAGGGCCCGGCGCGTCCGAACGAGACTGGCAGGCTGCGCCGCTCGATGAAATCGTCAGGCACATCGTGGGCACGCACCATGAGTACCTCAAGTTCGAACTGCCGGCCCTGGGCAACCGCCTGGACAAGGTGCTCGCAGTCCATGGCTCCAAAGACCGGCAGACGCTCAGCCGGCTGGCGGACGTGTTCGGCTCTCTGCGCGCCGAGATGGAGATGCACATGCACAAGGAAGAATTGATGCTCTTCCCCTTCCTGGAGCAGTACGGCCGCGCCGAAACCCTGGGTCGAGCTCTACCGCCGGTTCCCTTCGGATCCGTCGCCAACCCCATCGGGGTGATGGAACGCGAGCATGAGGGCGCGGGCGGGGCGCTCCTGGAGATCCGCGAGCTCACGCGCGGCTTTGAATATCCGCCCTACGCGTGCAGCACCGTCCGCGCGCTTTTCGATGGACTGAAGGCGTTGGAGGCGGACTTGCATGTGCATATTCACCTGGAGAACAACATCCTGTTTCCGCGTGCCATCGCGCTGGAGCGAAAATAGAGTCTGCGCCTCCTCCGATTGACCAGTCGTGCTGAAACGGAGAGGGATCTCCCATGACCGACCAGAGTCCGGCAGCGATCGAAATCGCACTACAGCGGCTTCTGAGGGCCTACGTCTTCACCGGCCTCTTATTCCTGTTGCTGCCAGGGACCTTTCTGGGAGTCTGGAATCTGGTTTCGATCAGCGGCCGGCACTCCCTCGCGGGCCTTTCGCCGTCCTGGCTTCAGGCCCACGGGCACGCTCAAATATTCGGCTGGGTTGGCACATTCATAATTGGGATCGGCTATTACTCCCTGGCGAAGATGGGCCGGCTCCTGCCTTTTGCCGTGAGCCGTGGCTGGGCAAGTTGGGCTCTGTGGACCGCGGGCGTTACCCTGCGATGGGTGGCCAACATCAGCGAGTGGAAGTGGCGCGTCCTGCTGCCCGCATCGGCAGCGCTGCAACTCATCGGCTTCCTGATTTTTTTCGCAACCGTGAGCGGCCATCAGTCCAAGTCCGCGCCGGGCGTTGAGCGCGCCGCGTCCCCGCCTCGAAGCAACATCGAGACGTGGATGAAGCTCGTCATTGCTTCCACAGCCGGCTTTTTGCTTGCGCTGCTGATGAACCAGGTCGTATCCATCTATCTGGCTATGACCAGCACACGACCGGAGATCCCGCACTGGCTGGACCAGCGCTTCCTGTTCCTCGCCGCCTGGGGGTTCCCGGTCCTGGCGGTGTGGGGCTTCAACGCCAGATGGCTGCCCATCTTTTTGGGCCTTCGCAAGCCCTCCGGGGGTGGCCTGATGGTGGCGCTGTGCGCTTGCGGTTGCGGCATCCTAGCGGCGCTTCTCGGGCGGTTCCGGCTGGCGACAGCTTTGTTGCTTACCGCCTGCATCGCCGCCTCCATCGCACTGCGCGTCTTCCAACGGCCGCAAAAGCCGGCGAAGACTCGAGGGGTCTCCACATCCTTTCCGTATTTCGTGCGTGGCGCCTACGTCTGGCTTCTGGTGGCGGCCGCCCTCGGTGTTTACGCGGCGCAATCCGATGTGAACGGGGGCATCTGGGGAGCGTCGCGCCACGCTCTTACCGTCGGGTTCCTGGCCACCATGGTATTTGCGATCGGCCAGAGAGTATTGCCGGCGTTCAGTGGAATGCGGCTGCTCTATAGCAAGACGCTGATGTTCGCTTCGCTGGCCCTCCTGAATTTTGGCTGCCTGCTCCGCGTGTCCTCGGAGATCCCGGCTTACGAGGCGAACCTGCATGCCGCGTGGAGCACTCTGCCGATTTCGGCTTTGACCGAATTGGCAGCGGTGACTCTATTCGCCCTCAATCTCGGCGTTACGTTGCTGCTGCCACCCCCGTACCCGGCAGTTTTGCCACAAAGCCAATAGCGGCGCGACCAGAGGGTCCCTTTCATCCTCTCATTGCGCTACAAGACCGGACGGGATTGCCCATCAGCAGGCGCGGCAATACCTGAGGGGCAGGTGGCGCGCGAGGCTCAGGGGAGCGGCGCGGGCTTGCGGAAGACGATCATCCAGCGGGTGGATTCCTCGTCGGGATTGTCGATGAAGTGGTCGTCGCGGGACAGCACCTCGAAGCCGGCTTCGCGTATTTCCGATTCCGCCAGCGCGGCGGCGATGACGTGGTTCTTGGTCTGGTCGGCGCGCGGGCGCGCGAGCGTCTTGTGCGGCATCATGTCGACCACCACCAGGCGGCCGCCGGGCTTGAGCGCGGCGAAGACATGCTCCAACATCTTCCGGTAATCCGCCACTTCGTGGTAAGTGATGACCATCAGGACGCCGTCCAGGGTGGCGGCGGGCAACTTCGGGTCGTCGGGCGTGCCCAGAATCACCTCCACATTGGCGAGATGGGCGCCGGCCACGCGTTCGTGCAACTGCTTGATGGCGCCTTTTTCGTCGATGTCCTCGGCGTAGACGCGTCCGCTCGCGCCGGCCGCGCGCGATAGCGAGATTTCGTAGAGGCCGTCGCCCGCTCCGATGTCGGCGACGTGCCCGCCTTCTTCGAGCGCCAGTGCTTGCACGACGGCGGCGATCTTCTGCGCGCGCTCGCGGCGGGCATCGGCGGACTCAGCGGCGGCGGGGGCGCTGGCTTGCGGCGATGCCGAGAGCGGCAGGCACAGAAGAACTGCGACGGTTGCGAGCACAGACTTCATCGGGATCAGTATACCGTTTCGGCCGGCGCCGCTGGCGTACGCGCGCGGCCCGGTTACTGGAACGGTGTGTCGGCGGTGCCTATACACGACCAGAACTGAACGGTGCCGGTGGCGTTGAAGGGGCAGACCTGGCTGACCACGCGCAACGGCGAGGAGTTCACCTGGATCCACCAGTCGTTGCCGGCCGGCTTGGAGGAGAAGATGAAAATGGTGTTGGGCGAGCCTGGCGCCACGGTGCCCAGCGGAATGGGGGTTGCGGGCGCGTCCGGCTTGTAGAGCGTAAGCTGCACCGGCGTGGTCCCGGTGTTGCGGTAGCCCACCGCCGCCGTGCGGCCGTCGGGTCCCAGGACGGTCATGGTCACATTCGACGGGCTGGCGGCGTCGCCCACCTTGACCACCACCGCATTCGGTCCAGGCTGCACCGAGGCAGGCACGCGCACGTTCAACTGGAGCAGGCCGGCCACCTCGCCGGGCGCGGACCCGGCATATAAGATGTCGGCATTCACGCCGCCGATCTGCACGGTCAGCGGCGCGGCGGGTTTGGGCGGGTCGCTGCCCGAAATGCTGCCCGTGACGCCGGGCGGGTTGGTCTGCCCTTCTCCGGTGCCGAACAGCGTTACCACGGTGCCGCGCGGCGCGCCTACCTGCGGCGAGTTGCGCAGGCCGTCCTCATTCAACACCGCGGCGCGGCCGGGCGAGTCCAAAATTACGGCGGGCGAGGCCGCGGCGACCGGCAGGGCGATCGGCGGCGAACTCTGGCCGTTGCGCGTCACTACCATCTGGGTGCTCTTCTGTCCGGCCACTTCGTAGGGGACGATGGCGTTGATCTGCTGCGCCGAGACATAGGCCAGCGGCGCCGGCGTGCGATCGAACAGCACCTGCGTGCCGGCGATGAGGGCGGCCAGCCTGCCTTGCGCATCCAATTGCGCGCCGGCCCCGGCGACCGGCCCTATGCCGCTGCCGAAAATGGTGACGATTTCACCCGGCGCCACCGGTCCCTGTTGGAAGCTGGCGGCGTTCACCACGCCCCCGGAGGCGACGCTGAGCGGCGGCGGTGCGACGGTAACCGTGGCGGTGCCGAACAGCGCGGGATTGGCCAGGCTGGTGGCGGTGACGGTGACGCTGGCGGGGGCATCGAGCTGCGCCGGTGCGGTGTACAAGCCGGTGGGGGAAATGAAGCCCACCGCGGGCGAGGAGGTCCAGCGCACCGCCGGATTGGCCAGGCTGATGGCGGCTGTGAACTGCTGTTGTCCGCCCGCGTTCAGCACCGTTTGCGCCGGGGTCACGCTGGCCGTGGGCGCGGGCCCGGAGGTCGCGGTGCCGAAGCCCGCCTGGGTCACGGTCACGCTTTGCCCTTGCACCAGGAAGGTGCCCGTCCGGGGCTGCGAAGTAGTGTTGGCCACGGCGGTGAAGAAGGCTTTTGCGGGGCCAACGCCGCTGGCCGGCGCCTGCACAGCAATGCGGCTGGCGGCGGGACTGCAGACCGGCATCACGGACCAGGCGCAGCCGGGAGAGGTGGCCACATCGGCCGCAGCGGTGCCGCCGTTGGGATCGAGGGCGACGCTGGCGGGCGAAACCGCATAGGCGCACGGGTTGCCGCCGCCGCCGAGCGGCACGCGGAACACGCCTCGCCCGTAGGTGAAGGCGTAGAGGAATTTCGTGCCGCCGCTGCGATCGATCACCAGATTTTGGGTGATGACGTTGGCGAACGGATTGTCGTCGTGGGCCCAGGTGGCGCCGCCGTCGAGGCTGGCGAAGACGCCCAGGTCGGTGCCGGCGTAGAGCCGCGCGGAATCGTCGGGGTCCACCAGCAGAGTGTCCACCGGCACGTCCGGCAGCCCGGTTGCGCCGGCGCCGTCGATCCCCGTCCAGGTCGCGCCGCTATCGGTGGAGCGGTAGATGTGATTGTCGCCGGTGGTAGTCTTAAATGTGGTGAAGGTGGCGTAGACCGTCGCAGGATGGCTGGGATCGATCTCGAGGTGCGACACGTTTCCGGTCCGCAGTTGCGCGGAGGCCCACGCGGTGACTCCATCGGCGGCGAGCGCGTTGCTGTTGCGGTAGACCCGGCCGTGGTTGGTGCCGAACAAGACCACGTTGGGGCCGGCGGGCGATACGGCTATCGACGAAATGGTGTCGCGGTTGCCGTTGAACGCGGGGATGGCGGCGCTGGCGGCGGTCCAGTTGTTGGCTCCATCCTCGGTGCGCCATAGCTGTGTGGCGCCGATGTACAGGCGCAGCGAATTGTTGGGGTCGAAGGTATAGAAGGCGATGAACGGGAAATGGTTGGGGTCTTCGGTGATCCCCTTGGCGAGCACCTTGTAACTGAAGCCGCCATCGGTGGATTTGGCCAGCGCCAGGTGTACGTATTCGACGTAGATGGTGTTGGCGTCGATGGGGTCCACGCGGGAAACGCCGCCGTCGCCGCCGTAGATCAACGACCAGCCGTTGGGGCCGCGGGCATCGCCGCCGCGCACCGTGCCGTTGTCCTGGGTGCCGCCGAAGTAGGCGCCGCCGCCGGGATAGGGCACACCGTAATAGAACTGCGTGGTTCCGTAGCCGTGGTTGAGCGAAGCCCAGGTGACGGTGGAACGGGGCGAGGCGCAGGTGGCCAGCGTGCCGCGCGCGGAGCTGGTCTGGAAAATACCGCCATCGTTGCCGTTGTACAGGATCTGATTGCCGCCGCCATCGTAGCCCGGATGGAAGGCCAGAAAATGCTGGTCGGGATGGTTGCCGTTGAAACTGGAGGCGCCGCTGAAGGCCGAGCCCCAGGTGGCGCCGCCGTCGTCGGAGCGGAACAGGCCGATGCCGCCGGCCCACAGCCGGTCCGCGTCCAGGGGGTCCACCGCGGCGAAGATGTTGTAGGAGCCCTGGCCGCCGAAGGAGGGGCTGCCGTCGGCGCAGAAGGAGCTCAGCGAATACGCGGGATCGGAGCTCAGGATGGCGGTGTTCAGCCGGTCGGGATCCTGGTTCGACACGCGCGTTTCCCAGCTTCCTGCCTCGCCGTTGGACTGCGAGCGGTAGACGGCGAGCAACGCTCCGTTGTAGGGGCTGGCGCTGTCACTGGCGATCGACACGGCGTAAACCGTACTGGGAAGCGAGGGCGCGATGGCCAGGGCGGTGGCGCCCATGTGCGGGGCGGACTGCACCTGCACCCACTTCCCCGCCCCGGCGGCATCGGGGTTGCGGAAGATGGCGTAGAGCGAGGTGCCCGGCGGCTGGCACACGGCCAGCAGCACGTCGGCGGCCTGGCCGGGCTGGAGCGCCAGGTCGAAGCAGCCGCTGCCGCCGGTGGCGAGCGTGCGGCTCCAGACGGCGCCATCGGCGGTGGTCCACAAGCCGGTGGCGGTGGCCGCGTAGAGGCGCGAAGACGCGCGGGGGCTCACGGCCAGCTTGTTGATGTAATAGAAATCGGAGGTGGCGGTCCCGGGCAACTGGCTCCAGGTCTGGCCGCCATCGCTGGTCTTGAAGATTCCGGCGCCGCGCCAGCCTTGCGTCTGCTCACCGGTCCCCGCGTAGAGGGTGTCGGAATCGTTGGGGTCGATGACCAGCGAATTCAGCGTGAGGACGGGGGCGAAATCGGTGAGCGGCGTCCAGGTCTGGCCGCCATCGGTGGTTTTCCAGACGCCGCCGGTAGCGCCGCCCGCCCACATGATGCTGGCATTCTGCGGATGAATCACCAGCGCGCGGGTGCGGCCGCCGACATTGCCCGGCCCGAGCGATTCCCAGGAGCCGAAAGCCGCCGAGGGAACGCCCGGCGCTTCCTCGACGAAACGGCTTTCGCGCAGGGAATAGCGGCGCATGGTGCGGATGTGGCGGATGGCCTCGAGGTACCGCTCGACGGGCACTTCTCCGGGGGCGGCCCACCGCTGGCGGAGCATATATTCGGCGGATTCGACGGGCGAATCGGCGTGGTGGCTGGTTTCCCGCGGGACTGGGGGAGCAGCCGGCACGGCCGCGGAGTGCTGCGGCCGGGCGCAGGAGGCGAGCAGCACGGCCGCTGTGAGGATGCACGAAGGAAGCAGCCGGCGGCGGAATGTGTTGAGTGACACCCTGGGTTCAACGTGTAGCACGGCCCGGCGGCGGGAGCAAGGGAAAAAACCGGCCGGCCCACGCTGTCGCGGGAACCGGCCGGGGGGTTGGAGGAACGTCGATCAGAAGTAAAGCTTGGCGCCCAGTTGGATGATGCGCGGGTCGTGGAAGCCCGTGATCTTGCCGTATAGGGAGCTGGTGATGCCCACCGTGGGGGCGTTGGGGTTCGGGTGGTTCACGAAGTTGAACGATTCACCGCGCAGTTGGAATTTCCACCGCTCGGTGAAGTTGAAGTTCTTGAACAGCGAGATGTTCCAGTTCTGGAAACCGGGCCCGAGAATGGTGCCGCGGCCGGCATTGCCCGGCCGTACCACGCCCGCCGGCACATCGGCGAAGCAGGCGGTGTTGAACCACTGCGTGATGGTATGCGGCGCGCCCTTGTTGGGGTCGCAGATCATATCGGGCCGCGGACCGGCGACGCTGGAGCCGAGGATCCCGAGACCGCCCGGATCAACGCTGGCCGTGGTCGCCGTCAGCGGCTGACCGGAGCCGATCTGCGCGGTGCCGGAAACCTGCCAGCCGCCCAGCACGAAGCGCTCGGCGCCCTTGGCGTTCTTGAAGAACGGCAGTTCGTAGACGTAGTTGAAGGTGACGATTTGCCGGCGGTCGAGCGAGGCCGGTCCGTATTCGCCATTGTGCCAGTTGTAGCTGTTTTGCGGCGCGTTGGAGCGGTCCGACTGGTTGTCGGTGAGGTTGTGCGACCAAGTGTAGGAGAGGCCGAAGGTGCCGGCCGCGCCGAGCCTCTTGTCGAGGGAGACCTGGAGCGAATGGTAGTTGGAATCGAAAGCGCTTTCCAGCGTGTTGATGACGTTGTAACCGCGGTACGGCCGCAGCGCGTTCAACTTGGGCGTATCCGCCGAGGTGAACGCCGTGCCCGCGCCGGTGTGCAGTCCGGCCGCCAGGCCGGCGCCCACGGGGACTTCGTTGATATCCACGATGCCCAGCAGGTGGGTGCCCTTGGTGCCCACGTAGCTGACATCGAGCACGAAGTTCCTGCCGATTTCCTGCTGGATGCCGAGGCTCCACTGCTGGGTGTAGGGCGTCAGGTAGGGCATCGGGGTGCCGCGAATCACCTTGGGGGCGAGCGAAATGCTAGGCGTGCCGGCGGCGGGGTTCTCCAGCCGCGTGTTGGGGATGGTGACGGTCTGCACGAAGGGGATGTTATTGAAGATGTTCTGCTCGTAGACGCCGAACAGCATGGCATCGTAGTAGATGCCATAGCCGGCGCGAACCGAGGTCTTGCCCTTGCCGAACGGGTCCCAGGCGATGCCCAGGCGCGGGGCAAAGTCCTTGGTGCTCTCGTTGGCCACCTTGTCGCCGAAAGGCGAATTCTGGCCGTTGACCATCAGCCCGTTTTGCAGGTTGCCGGTGCCGGCCACGAGGTTGCCGGCGGAATCGATTTGCGGCGCATCGGAGGCCTTCCACAGACCCGGGTTGAAATTGGTCAGCTCGTTTTTGGCATCGATCGGCTGGCGGAACAGCGAGTAGCGCAGCCCGACGCTGATGGTCAGGTTGGGACGCAGGCGGAAATCGTCTTGCACATAGGCCTCCCATTGCCAGGTGCGGATGTCGGGCGTGAGGTCCAGAGACGCCTGGGTGAAGCTGGAGGTATTGCCCAGCAGGAAATTGGCCCAGGACTGCGCGAAGCTGGGCGTGCCTGCGGGAGCGGCCGTAGAGGCGAAAGTGAAAGAGCCCACGTTGTTGCCGCCGGCGTTCTCGGACTTCTGATAGTGGTTGACGCTGGCACCGAACTTCATGGTGTGGCGTCCTTTGATCCAGGTGAGATTGTCATAGGCGGCATGGTTACGGTTGTAGTCGCGGTAGGGGCCGAAGCCGGCAATACCGGAGCCGCCCGTGAAGGAGATCGAGGGTACGCGTCCCAGGGTGACCGGGAAAGGCAACGTGGCCTTGATATCCGGAGACAGCGTCGTGGCTCCCTGGCCAATGGTGTCGCTGGTGATGGCGCCGTACGACTTGTTGTAGCCGCCGTCGTTCACCAGGTTGGGCCGGATGGTGTACAGGCCGTGGAACACCCAGGTCCGTCCGGGGGAATTGGTGGAGGTGGTGGCCACGTTGGGCAGCGGAGAAGCGGTGAACAGCCCGCCCGGTTCGATGGTGGGGATGCTGTCGTTCAGAACGCGGCCCCATACGGAGAACTTCTCGTTGAAGGTGTGATCGATGCGCACCAGGTCCTGCCGCGCGTTGTAGGTATTGCGCTGCGAGACCGGGAGCGAGTGGTCCAGGGGCGAGCCTGCCGGAATGGTCGAGAAGATGTCCTTGATGTAAGCGGCCGCCACCGGATTGATATTGGCGATCTGCGTGGTGGTGACGTTGCAGGTGCTGCCGGTGTTGTTGACGCAGACGGGCCCGGCAAAGATACCCTGCTTCTCGGCGGCGGTGGGCACCAGCGCGGTCACCGTGGCGTAGGTGATGACGCGGCGGTACTCCTGGGAGAAGAAGAAGAAGGTCTTGTTCTTGTCCTTGTTGAAGTGGCCGGGGATGTAGATGGGCCCGCCGATGGTATAGCCGAAGTCGTTGTAGCGCAGCGGCGGCACGCGGGCCTTACCGTCCGTGCCCAGGTTGACCTTGTTGGCGTTGTTGATCCAGTTATTGGCGGCGATCTTGTCGTTGCGGAAAAACTCGTAGGCGCTGCCGTGGAACGCGCTGGTTCCGCTCTTGGTGACCACGTTGATCTGTCCGCCGCCGGCGCGGCCGAACTCCGCCGTGTAGAGGCCGCGCAACACCTTGAACTCCGCCAGGGCATCGACGCTGGGGTAGTTCAACAGCGTGAGGTTGGAGCCGCGGTCCACGTTGTCGGCGCCGTCCACGGTCCAGTAGTTGGCCGAGTTCCGCTGGCCGTTGATGGCGAACGAGACGGTGTTGGTGCCCAGCGGGTTGGTGGTCCCTATGTAAAGCTGGTCGGAAGCGCCCGAGGAGACGCCGGGCATGAGCGCCACCAGTTGCTCATAGTTGCGGTTGTTGAGCGACAGCTCGCGGATTTGCGTGCCGTTGATCAGGTTGCTGGCGGTGGCGGTCTGCAGCGCTACTTCCACCGCAGAGGCTTCCACCGTAACCGATTCGGTCAACTGGCCGACCTGCATCCCGATGTTGAGGGTCAGCTTGTCGTTCACGTCGAGACTGATTCCGGTGCGATTGGAGGTCTTGAACCCGGCGGCAGTTACCGCCAGCGAGTAAGTGCCGATGGGCAGCAGCGGCGCCGAGTAATTACCGCCGGAATCGGTGGTGACGGTACGAATCACGGCGTTGCGGTCGGTGTTGGTCACCGTGATTTTGGCATTGGGCACACCGGCGCCAGACGGGTCGGTGACCGTTCCGGCGATACTGCCGGTAATATCCTGAGCCAGACTCGCGGCTGCCACCAGCAGCACGAGCCCGAGAATACGCGTTAAGAATTTCATAGATCTCCCCTGAAGCTACTGTGCACGGTTACGGTTGCGGCGCCCGCACTAGTTTCAACTGAATCTGGTAACGGTCGCCGCGCATAATAGAGTAGGTCAGTTCCAGCGCCTGCCCGCCGCGCAGGAAAGTGAGTCTCTCCCCGCCGAGGGCGGGCGAGCCCGCGGGAACGTTCAGAAGGCCGGCTTCCTCGGCGCCCACGGCCAGCGCAAAGTGCTTCTGCGAGGCATGGTCGGGCAGCAGGCCAAAGCGTTTTTCGAGCGTCTCGTACAGGGACGCAGCTTCGAAGTCGGTGTCGGTAATCCCCGGTACGAAGTCGTGGGGAATGTGGACCGTCTGCAATCCCATCGGCTCCCCTCCGGCGAGGCGCAGGCGGTATAGAAGAAACAGCGAGGTCCCCGGAGGAATCTGCAGCTTGCGGGCGACCTCTTCACTGGCCGGGACGAGTTTCTGCTCCAGGACCCGCGATCCCGCCTGGCATCCCAGATCGCGCATTTCCTGCGTGAAGCTGTTCAACTGGCGCGGCCCGAAGCGGATCTTGTTATCGGCCACGAAGGTGCCGCGGCCCTGCTCGCGGCGGACCAGGCCGGCCTGCGCCAAGTCGCGGAGCGCCTGGCGGACGGTGGCCTTGCTGACGCCGAACTGCGCGCCCAGCTCGTCTTCGGTCGGAAGCTTGTCGTCGGACTTCCAGTGCCCCTGCCTGAGCCGTTGCAACAGAACGGTCTTAAGCTGGTGATACAAGGGAACGGGCAAGTCTTTATCGAGCTGGACGGCGGTGTTCATCCTGGCACTCCCGGGCGCGTGGTGATGCCAAAATACGTTATAAAGACCTAAAGATAGATTGAGCGTAACTCAGACGGCGGCCGTTTGTCAATGGTTAACAGGGTCCGAAAATTGCAAACGTCGGTGGAGGCCCAGGGAAGCTTCTCGCCGGGACTGCCGCCCTAACGCCATAGGACTAAAGTCCTAGAGATCGAAGGTACTAAGCAAATTAGGCATAAAGTACTGGGCGAAGTCCGCGTACCTTATAGTACAATTCAGACATGCGGTTGGCTATAGCACTTCTTTTCGGTGTACTCAGTTGTTGGGCGGGGAATCCGGTGGAATCCCGGTTGGAACACCAGATGAGATTCTGGCAAAAGCGGCTCGGGCTGGAGGAATGGAGCCTGTCGTTGCGAGTGGTACGGCAGTCGGAAATCGACCGTGCCTCGTGGGGCAATGCGGAATGGGATCCGGAGGCGAAGACGGGCGTGATCAGCGTACTCGATCCGCGCGATTACAACCTCAAGGGGGGCGAGCTCAAGCTCGATATGGAATGCACCATCGTGCATGAGCTGGTGCACATCCAGGTCTCGCCGCTGGCGGCGCATGACGAGCAGACCCGCGAGGACGTGGTCAACAAAATCATGGTGGCGCTAATGAACCGCCAGTGCCCCAACTGACGGACCGGGCCTGCCGTTTCGACCGCCGCTTCAGAAGTTCCCCGTTCATATGGCCGAGGGAAGCGAACTGCCCGGCAAACTGCGCCGTGGGCGGAACCTGTATCTTGCGGCGCGGGTCGAAATCCCGCGAGCGAAACAGGTCCGACGCCGAGATGACCGCGCCTCCCAGGGGCCGGTATTCGTAGGTACCCTGCGCCCAAGCCAACTGGTCACCCAGCCAAAGGTAGAAGCCCATCCGGAGCCGGGTTACGACGCGCCGGTGAGGTCCTCCACGGCAGCCAGGAGCTGATCCGGGAGGAACGGCTTTTGCAGGACGCGGCACGAGCGGAAACGGGACGCCAGTTCCATGTCCGGACAGGCCGCCAGATACAGCACCGGAATCTGGTCCGCGAATCGCGCGAAGACGCCGGGAGTATTGGTGATCAACAGGTCGGGCTTCACCTCGCCGCTATCGACCAGGTCGATGCCATGCTGCGGCTCGGCGCCCACCACCGTGAATCCGTGCCGCCGCAGGATGGTTCTGAGATACGTGCCGACGAAGGGATCCTCCACCACCAGAACGACACCGGATGTGTGATCGGGAAACATAGAGGATCGCCCTCCGGGAGCGCAAACCGATTGGAGCACCATCAGTTAACATCCATTGTCCTATCTCTCGGCCGGCGTCTCAATACCCCCAAATGGGAGAGCGGGACAGCGGAGATGCGGGTAGCTCAGCCCGCGACGGGGCGGCGATGGAAGCGGTAGAAGCGGTGGCTGCAGGTGCGGCAGCGGAACGGCGCCATGGAAAGCGCGCCCAGCAACGCCGCGTCGAGCGCACCCTTGCTCCGCGACATACGCACATCGCTCCAGCCGCATTTCGGGCAACGCGGCCCGGGCAGCGTCGCTGCAGGGTCTTCAGCTTTGGGCTGCGCCCCACCTGACTGGCTGATGGCCATAAAGGACAATCCTGCTCCAGTATGGCAGACCGTCATCCGGCCGGTCAGTACCAGGACCCGGAAGGAACGTACTTTTCAAATCAATTTACACCAGTTGCCGAAAAGCTGCTCCGCCAGGCAGGCCAGGCGCGGAGCGTGGCGGTGCGGGTCGATGGGCCCAGAAAGCGTGGCGGTGTCCGGAGCGTTCTCGTCCTGGCAGCACCAGTCGGCGATCATCTCCGGGGTCACTTCCAGATGGAACTGCAGCCCGTACACGTTGGGACCGGCGCGAAAGGCCTGGTTGGGGCAGGCTGCCGAGTACGCCAGCCGGGAAGCGCCAGACGGAAGATCGAAGGTCTCGCCATGCCAGTGGAAGACCGTTTCGGTTGGCTCCAGAACGGAGAACAGCGGATCGCGCGCACCCTCCGCGGTAGGGTGGATATCGAACCAGCCGATCTCCTTCTCGGGGCTGCGATGGACCGCGGCGCCCAAAGCCCGGGCGGTCAACTGCGCGCCCAGGCAGATGCCCAGGACGGGCTGGCGACGCTCCACGGCCGCGCGGATGAAGCCGATTTCCCGTTGCAGGTACGGGTACGAGTCGTTGGCGGACATGGGGCCGCCCAGGAAGATGAGGGCGGCAGCTTGAGAAATGTCGGGCAGCGGCGCATCCGGGCGATAGAGGTCAACGTATTCGACGGCAAAACCGCGCGCCGCGAGCACCGGGCCGGCGCGGCCGACGCCTTCGAAGGGAACGTGGCGAAAGGCGAGAACGTGGGGCATCGGGGAAGATCGATTAACCGCCGAGGCGCAGAGGCGCCGAGTCTTTCCTCTTTTTTCTCGGTGTCTCGGCGTCTCGGCGGTGAAACATTGACTTAGCGGCTGGCCGTCGAGGCCACCTGGAAATGGCTGAGGCTTCCGGCGTATTTGGAGATGCCCCGGTACAGCGCCTCGGCCAGTTTCTGGCGGTAATCCGGCTTACTGAGCAGCGTCTCCTCGCGCGGGTTGCTGAGGAAGCCAACCTCCGCCAGCACCGACGGCATGTTGGCGCCGATCAGCACCACGAAAGGGGCGGTGCGGACGCCGCGGTTCCTCGAGCCCGGAACGTTGCGCGCCGAGAAGGCATAAAGCGCCGTCTGGATGTTTCCGGCGAACTCCCGGGACTCCTCCGCCTTGTCGTGGCGGGCGATCTTCTGGATCAGGTCCGCCAGCTCGAAGACGGACTTCTGGGAGACGGCGTTTTCGCGCGCCGCCACGTCGAGCGCCTCCTTGGCGCCGGTGATGTTCAGGTAGTAGGTCTCGATGCCGGCGATGCGCGGATAGGCCGAAGAGTTGGCGTGAATGGAGAGGAACAGGTCGGCCTTCTTCTCGTTGGCCAGCGCCGTGCGTCCTTCGAGGGGAACGAAGGTATCGTCGGAGCGCGTGTAGATGACCTCCGCGCCCATGCGGTCTTCGATCAGTTTGCCCACGCGCAGGGCGACGTCGAGCACCAGATCCTTTTCCAGCAGCCCGCGGTGGCCTTCGGTGCCCTGATCGTGGCCTCCATGACCGGGATCGATAACCACGCGCGCGATTTTGAGGCCGAGCGTGCGCACCAGCGAACTCTCCCCGTTGCTGGTGTGGCGGGCCGCGCGGCCGACGGCTTCCAGGCCCGCGGGCGGCGCCGCGGGCGCCGGGCTTTCGACTTTCGGCGGATCGGGAAGGGTCGCCGTGGCGGCGGGAGCGCGCCGGGGGATGTCCGGCTTCGGGGCTAGGGGAGCGGGCGGCCCCAGCTTGAGAGGCTCGCGCCGGACGGCGGCCTGGGGCACGGACGGCGGGGGGGCCAGCGCCGGCGCATCCGGGACGGTGGAGGCGGCGATGTTGCGCAATTCGATGATGAGACGGCTGGGATTGGCCAGTTGCGAAGGGGTGACTTCGACCGATGCGCCCAGATCGAGCACCACGCGGGTAACACCGGGCGCGGTCTCGGCCACGCGAATGCGGCTGACCAGCCGGTTATCCAGTATTTCCGTATAAGAGCGGCGGGAAGCGAAGCCCGGCCGGGCGCCGGGAATATCGAAGTAGACCCGCTCGGGATTGTGCAGGCGGTCGCTGCGGAATTGGAACTCGCCGGAGACCTCGATGGCCACGCGCGTGACATCGGCCAGGGACCAGTGGCGGACGGCCGTTACCGAAAGGTCCGCGCGCCCCATTTGGGCAGCCAGCATCGAGGCCGTGACGGCAAGCGCCGCGATCGGTTTCATATACAAGGCCGGGCGCGCCCGGCGGGTACGTCATTCGAGGACATAGCGCACGCTGCCGTCGGCCTGCACGATCTCGCGGATGTGGGCGGGGGCTTCCGGATCGGCTGCGGAGACCGCTTCCTTAAGGCCGCGGCCCGGTTTCGTCGTGACCTGGGCCAACTGCTTGTTCACCTGGATCACGTAGTTTCTGGTTTCCGGGTAGGGCGGCACGGCGCCGTATTTCGCTACCGCCTGTTCGCCGGCGTTGTAAGCGGCCAGCGCCAGCGGATAATCGTCGTGATACAAATCCAGCAGGTACTTGAGATATTTCGCGCCGCCTTGAATGTTCTCCACGGGGTTGAAGACGTCGGCCACGCCGAAGCGCCGCGCCGTGGCGGGCATGAGCTGCATCAACCCCAGCGCTCCTTTCGCCGACACGGCATAAGGATCGTAGTTGCTCTCGACTTTGATGACGGAATGAAGCAACTCGGGCGAAAGCGCGTGGTCGCTGGCGGCTTGCGCCACCGCGGCATCGATGGCGGGCCCGGCCGTGCGCTCGGCCGCTATAGGTTTTGGCGTCACAATCACGGTCCTCACCAGCCTGCCGGTGCGCGCATCCGGACGAACCACGGAAGCCACCCGTGGCCTTTCCGGCGGGCCGGCGGCGAACAACGCCGCCGTCACCAATGCCGCGGCCGGCACCAGCCTGAAACAAAAACGCTTCAAAACGTTCTACTCCTCACAAGTATAGGACCATGCGCGTATTTTGACCAGTACCAAACCGCAAACCCAATGTTATCATCTCGCCGGTGGGGGCGGACGCCCCCGCCCGCAGCCAGCCTCCCGGCTGGCCTTCCGGCGCTGGGCGAGAGCGGGTCTCGGGGGACTCGCGCAGAGTTGGGGTCCGCTGCCAGCCTCCTGGCTGGCTTTCCGGCGCCGGGCGAGAGCGGGTCTCGGGGGACCCGCGCAGAGCTGGCGTCCGCAGCCAGCCTCCCGCTGGCTTTCCGGCGCGGGGCGAGAGCGGGTCTCGGGGGACTCGCGCAGAACTGGGGTCCGCAGCCAGCCTCCCGGCGGGCTTTCCGGCGGCCCGGCGAAAGCGGGTCCTGGACGTCGGCCCCACCTTCACCTGTTATCATTTCCGTGTGAGCCGGGCCGGGTATGTACTGGTGGGCGGGAACAGTTCCCGGATGGGGCGCGACAAGGCGCTGCTGCCTTTTCGCGGGGGAGTGCTGGTGGAAACGGTGGCGCGGGCCGTGGAACGGGCCGCCGGCGGGGTGGCGCTGGTGGGAGGTTTCGGGCGTTACGAATCCCTGGGGTACGCCATGGTGGCCGACCTCTATCCCGGCGATGGCCCGTTGGGGGGAATCCTCACGGCGCTGGCACATAGCGCGGCCGACTGGAACCTGATCGTGGCCTGCGATATGCCCGGGGTCTCGGCGGACTTCCTGGCCGGCCTGCTCGATCGGGCGGAGCGCGAGGACGCCGGCGCCCTGCTCCCAGCGGGACCATCGGGCCGGCTGGAACCGCTCTGCGCGGTGTACCATGGCAGCTCGCGGAAGCCCCTCCAGGACGCCTTCGCGCGCGGAATCCGGAAGGTGACGGCGGCTTTGGGCGGGTTGCGCCTGGTCCGCCTGCCGGTGCCGGAAGCCGCCTTGTTTCAGAATGTCAACACCCCCGAGGATTGGGCCGGATATGCCGCAGAGTGACCCCAACCCGCATTACATCGAATTCCACCACGTCTATAAGACGTTCGACAAGCCGGTTTTAGTCGATGTCAACTTTTACGTGGATCCGGGCGAAACGGTGGCCATCATCGGCCGCAGCGGGGTGGGCAAATCGGTGACGCTCTCGCACATCATGGGGTTCCTGCAGCCCGACAGCGGCCGGGTGATGGTGGCGCACGAGGATATCACCGGCATGCCGGAAGCGGAACTGCGCCGCATCCGCCGGAAGGTCACCATGGTGTTCCAGTCGGGCGCGCTGTTCGATTCGCTCACCGTGGCTGAGAATGTTCTTTTTTCGCTCGAGCTGCGGCAGGACTACAACGCGCAGAACAAAGAAGACGTGGTCAACGGGCTGTTGCAGATGGTGGATATCGCGGAGATGAAGGACGCCTACCCGGCCGATCTTTCGACCGGCTACAAACGGGCCGTGGCCATCGCACGCGCCCTGGCGGCGCAGCCGCAGTGCATTTTGTACGACGAGCCCACCACCATGGTGGACCCCATCATGTCGGACCATACCGGCGACCTGATGCTGCGGCTCAAGAAGCAATTGAAGCTGACCTCGGTGGTGGTTACGCACGATCTGGACCTGATGTACAAAGTCGCCGACCGGGTGGTTTTCCTGTATGACGGCGGCGTCATCTTCTTCGGCCCGACCGCGGAGATGGAGAACAGCGACCATCCCCACATCCACGAGTTTCTGGCGATGGACCGGGTGACGAGAGTGTAGGAGCCAGGCTGGATGTTCGAAAGATACTCCGAAAAGGCGCGGCGGTCGATCTATTTCGCGCGGTACGAGGCCAGCGCTATGCCCACGGGAAACATCGAGACCGAGCACCTGCTGCTGGGCCTGCTGCGCGAGGACCGGGTCCTGGCGGGGCGGCTGGCGGCAGGAGAAGTGTCGATTCGCCAGGAGGTGGAAACGCGGCTTCGCCCGGACGCCAAGAGGGTTGCGACAAGTGCGGACCTGCCCCTCAGCCATCAGGCGAAACGCACCCTGACGCATGCCACGGACGAGGCCGAGAAGCTGGGGCACCGGATCATCGACAGTGGCCACTTAGTCCTCGGCCTGCTGCGCGAAGAGGACTGCGGCGGCGCGATTCTGCTGCGCGAGCACGGGATCGACTACGAGGGCTACCGAAAGTTCCTCAACCGGCTTGAGGTACCGGCGAGTCCGGAAGCGGCGGCGGCTTCACGCGCGGTTCGATGGGAGCGGAACGAAGCCAAAGCGCCCTCGCTGCAGCCGGTGGTGGGGAGGCTGACCGCGCTGACGGAAGGCGCGGCGATCCACCTGGCAGGCTACTCGGAAGCGGAGGCGGCGCAGAGGCTGAAGCCGCGCACCTGGACGCGCAAGGAGGCGCTGGGACACCTGATCGACTGGGCGGCGACGCATCAGCAGTGGTTCGCGCGGGCGCTCACGGAGCCGAAGCTGGTGGCGGCGATGGATCCGCAGGAGGAGTGGGTGGCGGCGCAGAACTATGCGGGCGAGCCGTGGACGGATCTGGTGGAGTTGTGGGTGAGGATCAACGGCTTGCTGGCGCACGTGATGGCGCAGGCGCCGGAGGAGAAGTTGAAAACGCCGTGCAAAGTGGGGATTCAGGACGCAATCCCGCTGGGCGAGCTAATGGCAGGTACGTGGGACACTGCGAGGATGTGATGGCGCAGATCCTGACGCGAAGCTGACGGGTCACGGTGATATGATGCGGCCGGCCGTGCGGGTTACCGCTTTCCCTGCCCCGCGCCGGCGGCACCCAGCCTGATGCGGCTTTCCGAGTCGAGCAGGAAGCCGCCCGAGACCGCGATGCGCTCGCCCTCGGCGAGTCCTTTCACGATCTCGATGCGGCCGGAGAAGCGCCAGCCGGTTTCGACGGGACGCGGCTCGAAGATACCATTGCCGCGATCCACGAAGACGGTACGGGCGAGGCCGGTATCGAGCACGGCATCGGCGGGCACGGAGAGGGTGGGCGGGAAGGCGACGGACACGGCGACATCGACGAACATGGCGGGCCGCAGGACGTAGCCGGGGTTGTCGGCCACCAGGCGCACTTTGGAGGTGCGGGTGGCGCCGTCGAACTGGGGCAGGACCTTATCGACGGTGGCGGAGAGGGTTGTCTGGCGGCCGGGGAGCGATACCTGGACGCGCGCGCCGGGGCGCAGGTAGCGCGCGTCGTTTTCAAAGACGTCGGCCAGGATCCAGACCTTGCTGAGATCGGCGATGCGATACCACTCTTCGCCCTTGTCGAAGCGCTGGCCGAGGGAGACGTTGCGGGCGATCACGAAGCCATTGACGGGGGCGGTGATGCGGATCTCGTTGGGGGTCTCGCGGGTGCGGCGGATCTCCGCGATCTGCACCGGGGACATGCCGAGGGTGATGAGCCGCTCGGCGGCCTGATCGGCACTCTGGACGGCGATCTTCATTAGGAGGGGGTTGTCGGCGCCGCTTTTTTTCTGGCGTTCGACGGTCTCGATAGTCACGATGAAGGTCTGGATGGCCGAGCGGGCGTCGCTGGCGAAGAAGGTCGCCAGCCATTCGTCTTTCTTCACCAGGCTCCCGGTAGTGGCGTCGGAGACGGCGCGGAAATGGCCTTCGATGCCGGCATTCAGTTTATAGACGTTGTTTTCGGCGGGCACGACCGCGCCGAACAGGCGGAGCGTATGGGTGCCGGCGCTTCTCTCGACGGCGCCCACGCGCACCCCGATGCGCTGCTGCTGCGCGGGACCGATATCGACGGCGCCGGGCGGCAGGAGCGTGGAGATTTCCCCCGCCGCCTTCTCGCCGCTTTCATACACCGGTTCGAGGCGCATGCCGCAACAAGGAGAGACTCCAGGCTTGTCGGAGGTGTATTGCGGATGCATGGGGCAAACGTAATGCAGAATCTTGCGGGAGGGGGCGGCCCCGGCCTGCACGGGGGCACCCTGCTGGTGATACCAGTTTCCGGCCAGGAAGCCTCCTGCGGCCAGGGTAACGAGCAGAATGGAGTGCGCGGTTTTAGTCATGAGGGCGAAGCGCGATAGTTAGTCTCTGGTAAGGCCGCTGGACAGGGCCGTGAAGCCCCAGCGCCGAGGCGCCGGGGCTTTGGTTTTCTTCAGCCCATGCTAGTGGGCCGGGCCGTCCACGATATTCCAACCGAACATCATGGCGTGATCCTCGTGGGCGAGGTTGTGGCAGTGAGCGACATACGGGCCGGTGAAGTCGCGGAACTGCCGGTAGAGGGTCACCGTTTCGCTCGGATCGAGGGCCACCACGTCTTCCCTGGTGGTATCGTCCGGCCGCGGTCTTCCCGTGCGGGAGAGGATGTGGTGCTCTTCCATGTGCAGGTGGAAAGGATGGGTCCATCCGCCGCCTCCGTTCTGGATGGTCCAGACCTCGGCGGAACCCTTGGCGGGGAAGGCGAGAGGGGCCAGCGGATTGAACGGGAAGCCGTTGATCTGCCATTGAATTTCGCCGCCGGCGCTGCCGCTGCGCTCCAGGGTGAAGGTGCGCTTGGGCAGGGCGGCAAGCTGCGTGGCGTTGGGCACGGGCGGCGAGGCGCGCATTCTTGGCGGAATGAGGCTGTTGTCCGGCGCATCGTCGCCGATGACGATCCTCATGAGCGGCACATTGAAGTTCGGGTTGACGCCGTTGTTATTGAAGTTGGGCTTGCGGCCGTTGGGCATGTCCAGGATGTTGGTCAGGTAGAGGACATCCCCCTTGTGGGTGGGCGACCCGTCCTGATACTTGCTGAAGTCGAGAATGAACTCGCGGCGCTTGGCGGGCCAGATCTCGCAGGTATCGCGGACCACCGGGGCGGGCAGGAGTCCGCCTTCGGAGGCGATCTGGGTCATTCTCATGCACTGCTGAGCGCCATCGAGCTGCCATTGGCCCTGGGTGCCGGGGGCGGCCCGGAGGGTGCCGGTCTGGAACTTGATTTCGTAGCAGCGGGAGATGGAGGCGCCGAGGAAGCGCAGGCGGTACTTGCGGCGTTTGACCTCGAGAACCGGAAAGGCGGTGCCATTGACGGTGAAGATGTCGCCGACGAAGCCGGTGTCGGGGTAATGCTTGAAGAAGGTTTGCCCCCACCACTCGGGGTGGACCACGCCTCCGGTGGCGAGGTTGGTGTGAAAATCGCGGTGCGGCGTGATGCCATCGTCCATGACGCAGTCGTAGAGGGCCAGGGGGATGTCGTAGTCAATGCGGCCGGTTTGCGCGTTGGGCACGCCGGGCAGCCGCCAGCCCTTGGTCTCGTCGCCTTCGTCGTTGGTGGAATAGATGGGGAAGAGGCCGACCATGCCCTTGTAGACGTCGGCGCCGGTGTGGTCCATTTTGTGGTCGTGGAACCAGAAGAAGGACTGGCACTCGCGGTCGTCGTTGCCGGCGGGCCAATTCAGGTACAGGTTATCGGAGAACTCGCCCGGCAGATAGGCCTGGGGCCGATAGTTGGGGTTGCCGTCGCTCTCGGGCGCGGTGTGCCCGTTGTGCAGGTGGGTGAGGAAGGTCAGGTTGGGAGCGCCGAAGTTGTTGCGGTCGCGGTTCAGGGGATTCTCGTCCAGATGGTTTTCAAACCGCACCAGGCAGGGTTTTCCGTAACGGGCTTAGATCATGGAGCCGGGAAACGTCCCATTGAAGCCGTAGATGGTGGAATCGGGCATCTTGAAGGGATTGGTATTGGCGGCGCCGGGCGGGATGACATTCTGGCCGAGGGCGTTGATGGGCTGCACCAGCGAGGAGGTGAAGCTGTGCGCCGCCACCTGTATCTTGATCTGGTAGAAGATCGGGCTGGGCAGATTAGCGACCGGGGCGTCGCGGCCGGGCCACAACTGGTGCTTGCTCGGATCCGGGGGGACGGAGCCAAACGCGCTCACGTCCACGGGCTTCAGCGGAGCCGGGATGGTCAGCGGATCGTTGAACGGATTCAGGATGAACGGGCTGGTGGGGAAGACTTCGATGACCCCGGAGCCGATATCCTCGCCGGTTCCGCCGCCGCCTCCCGAGCCTCCCTTTTGGAAAGCAGACAGGGATTTCAGGGCTTGCGAGCCAATCAGCGCCGCGCCGCCCATCTTGAACAGGTCTCTCCGATGCAATTTCATAGTTATCTCTCTTTCACTCTTAAATCAGTTCGCCAGCAGTCCGATCACAGCCGGCCGGCCACGGGCCTAGGCGCGCCTTCGCAGGCGCACGGCTAGTACGGCAACACCCGGAATCAGCAGCAGGGCGGTGCCAGGCTCCGGTACGGTTCCACCGCCGCCCGCGGGCGGGGCCGCGGTAAAGTCGACGCCCGTGATGATCAACGAAGCGGCGCCGCCGAGGTTGTCGATGCTGTTCATGAAAAAGCCGAAGGTGTCGCCCGGCGAAACCGCAACGGAGAAAGTGCCGGACTGATTGAAATCGCCAATCCCCGAGGAAAGGAGGGGAAAAAAGCCGGCTGGCGGCTGAACGCCATCCGAAAAGGTAAGGAAGCCGTTGGGGTCGTTGGCGCCCGCGAAGCTGGTCACCCAAACGCCGGCTTGATCGACCGATGGCGAGAAATCGCTGGTCGAGTAGTCGAAATGGAATGCGATCGTTCCGGCCGCCGAGATGGTGGTGGACCACACGATGGCGCTGGAGAATTGGCTATTGAGGTCGCCGTTCACGCCCAGAGCATCCGGACCGTTCAGGGTCACGCTGTCCGCCGAGGCTGAGAGAGCCACCGAACCGTTATTCAGAGTGGGATCCAACACGGCCCCGTGATCGATGTTGATCCACGTGGTTTGAAACGCCGCGAATGGGGAGCCGGTGAATACAATGGGCGCAGCCATGCCGGCCGGAGCCAAAGCGAAGAGTAGAATGAGTGCCGCGAATGCCGGCCCTTGCAAGCGAAGGCACACACGTATTGCGTTTGAGCGTGACAAGGGTATTTCCTCCTAAGCCTGAAGCACGGCAACGCTGAAAAAGCTGCGTCCCTCCGTTTCCGGGAGGGCATTATTGCGCGATCCGCGGCCCTGTTGTAAGAGTAATGTAAATTTTTTTCCAAGCCATCCGTAGAACTCGGGAGAAACAGGATGTGTTTTCTCCTCTGGTACTGCTGAAGTACTGTGTACTATTGCCTTACGTTGACAAGAGTGGGCCAGCGGGGTTCAAGGCTTTCACAGAGCAGCGAGTGCCGCTTCGTCGAAGCCGAGCACGATGCGGGCGCCTTTTACCAGGGTAGGCCGCCGGATGAGGTTGGGGTTTTCGGACATGAGGCGCAGGGCTTCGTCGCCGCCGACGTGGGCCTGGGAGCCGGTCTCACCATGGCGCAGCAGATGATGAATGCCGCGAAACCGGCGGTACCTGGCGGTGCGCCCGCGGCGCCGGCCACGCCCGAAGCCGCCGCGGGGACCAAGTTCTGTCTGAACTGAACTGCGGCAAGCCCATCCCGCGCATCGCCAAATTCTGTTCGGAGTGCGGCGGCCTGCGGCAGTAGCCGCCTGGTAGCGCGAGAGCCCCGCCTCTTATGTCCCCGGAAAAGAAAGTCACGCGATTCCCGTGTCCCGGTTGCTCCGCGGAGATGCAATTCGACCCCGCGACGGGCGCCATGAAGTGCCCGTTTTGCGGCCAGACCCGGGCCCTCCCAGCGGAGGACCCGGCGGCGCTGCGGCCACACCCGCTCGATCGATACCTGGCCGAAGGCCACGGCGCCGCGTTGCTGCCGCTCACCGGTCAGGCGCTCGAGGTCGCATGCGGCGGATGCGGCAGCGTGGTGGCGTTTGAGCCGCCGGAGGTAGCCGGCACGTGCCCGTTCTACGGCGCGGCGCTGGTGGCGCAGCCCAAGGCGGCCGACCCGCTGATTGCCCCCGACGCCGTGCTGCCCGCCCGGATACCGAAAACCCAGGCGCAGGCCGAGGTCCGGCGCTGGCTCGAGACGCGCTGGTTCGTCGCCCAACGCGCTCAAGCGCATGGCGCGGCAGGAGGGCATCGGCGGAGTTTATCTTCCCTTCTGGGACTGCGGCGCTGCTAGCCGCAGCCGCTACCACGGCGCGCGGGGCGAATACTACTTCGAAACCGAGACGTACCAGGAAAGCGACGGCCGGGGCGGCACCGTGGTGCAAACGCGCCAGGTGCAGCGCACGGCCTGGTATCCGGCGGCGGGGGAGGTGTCGCGGCAGTTTACCGATGTGCTCATCGCCGCCTCGGGCTCGGTCTCAGAATCCAAGCTGGACGCGCTCGAGCCGTGGGGCCTGGAAGAACTCTGTCCCTACGAGCCCGCGTACCTGGCGGGCTTCAAGGCGCAACGCTACCAGGTGGAGCTGGCCGAGGGCTTCGAGAAGGCGAAGGGGGTGATGCTGCGCACCATCGAGGCGGATGTGCGGCGAGGTGCAGGGCGAACGGCCGTTCAGCGCCTGGAAAATTGGCCTGCTGGCGATCCTGGTGCTGGCCATTGTGGCGCTGGTCATGATTCTGGTGTCGAACCGGTGAGGGGGCGCTCGCCCGAGCGCACACCCACTTCGTCGAGATGCGCCAGCAGGTCCGCGGGATCCTGGTAAACCCGGTAGGCGCCGGCGCGCTCCAGTTCCTCCTCTCCGTAGCCGCCGGAGAGCAGCCCCACGCCCAGCGCGCGCGCCCGCCGCGCGGCCAGCAGATCCCAAATGCTGTCGCCCACCACGATGGAATGATCGATGGGCACGCCCAGGCGTTCGGCCGCGGCGAGGAACAGGTCGGGATCGGGCTTGGCATGCGCCACCTGGTCGCGCGTAATCAGCGGGACCGCGGGACCAATGCCGAGCGTTTTCACGCTGAGCTGCGCGCCCTCGCGATATCCGCTGGTGGCGATGGCATGAGGGACACGTTCCTCGGCCAGGTGCGCCAGCAATTCGACCGCACCCGGCAGGGGGCGCACCTGCGCGGCGTAGCGGCGAAAAGCCTCGGCGTGCAACTGCTGGAACCGGGCCACCTCCCCGGCGCCCAGGCGGCGGCCGGTCTCGCGGGCGAGTGCGTTCACAAACAGGCCGCCGCTCATGCCGATGCGCCGGTGGATGCGCCAGACGGCCAGCGGCAGTCCCGCCTCCTCCAGAGCGTCGCGCCACGCCAGTACGTGTTGGTAGACGCTGTCCACCAGCGTGCCGTCGAGGTCGAACAGGAAAGCCGGGGCGCCGGAAACGGACCGCGCTCGAGTCATGCGCCGCCCTCGCCTACTTTTGGGCAGCCGCCGCCTTACGCTGGGCCTTCTTCAGCTTCCTGGGCAGGCGCGATTTGTTCTTGGCAGCCAGCTTGGGGATCTTGACCTTCTTCGGGGCCGGCGGCTTTTCCGCGGCCGGCGGCTTTTCCGCGGCCGGCGGCTTTTCCGCGGCCGGCGGCTTTTCCGCGGCCGGCGGCTTTCCCTCAGCATCCGCCGGCTTGGCTGCTTTGCCCGCCTTCTTGCCACTTGTCTTTGCGGCCGTGGCCAATACCGTTTCTTCGGTGGTTTGTTCTTCTGTCTTTTTCTTGCCCGCCATGTGTCCCTCTCGCTGGTGGCCCGCTCGGCCTGAGTCATTACAGCACGCTGGCAACCGGCGCGTCCAGCGAGCCGCGTTCAGCGAAGACGGATTGGCGCCCGATGCCGCACCGTCAGGCACAGCAGGAGCACCAAACCAGCCGCCATGCCGCCCCAGGAGCCTGGCTCTGGAACAGTCTCGGGCGGCAAGGGACACGGTCCGATCGCACCCGAGCAGGTGTCATTGGAAGCAGCGGGGAAGCTTCCCTCAACGGTCAAGTTGTCGATGGTCGTGATAGATTCGGCCTGACTGCCGGTCGCAAGGACTCTAATCCGCCCAATCCCAGACGGATTGCGCCAACCGGCAAACACAGGGACGCTAGTCACCGTAACGTCAAGCGAACCAATTACCACATCGTTCCGGTCGAAGAAACTGACCGTAGCGGTATTGTTCACCGCGCCGCTCCAGGATTGCTCCGTCTGTCCGCCGACGTATACGCCGGCCATCGTCGTGTCGAATCCGAGCGATGCATCGATGTAACCCAGGACCGTATCGTCCCCGATGCAGAACCTGTCCATGCAGAAGCTCGGGTACAACCCCCAGGGGTCGAATAATTCGCGCAGCACGTGATTATCCGTGTCGTAAGGGCCTTCGCAAAAATAACAACTCACAATTGATCGGTTCTCTATCATAACTGGGCTTAACGGGCGGAGTATCTGCAACCCGCCAAATCAGCTTGGCATGCCTGTAAAAAAGCTGCGGAGCCGCACATTGAGATCTGGTTGCCGAGAGTGTCCCGATTTGTTATAGTTCCGATTAGGAGAAACGTTCTGATCGGAACTATAACATTATGCGACCAACTTCCTTCCGCCC
>JAIQEX010000198.1 GCA_020073615.1 Terriglobia bacterium | reverse complement strand
GGCTCGTTGGAAGAGTGCCGCTATTACCTGATCCTGGCTCAGGACCTGGATTATGGCGACCCTTCAAAACTGGCCGGCGCGGCCGAAGAAGTCAGCCGCTTGCTCAGCGCCTACGCGGCCGCCATTCTGACTTCCTCGTCTTCTGCCTCCTGACTTCCATATCCCATGGGGATATCAAGGGCGCAGCCCTCGGCTAGTTTGATTACAAATCAGATGCTCTACCAACTGAGCTACGCCAGCCGAGGCGAAGTGGAGCGGGAGACGGGGATCGAACCCGCGACCAACAGCTTGGAAGGCTGTGACTCTACCACTGAGTTACTCCCGCCGGTCCATCCCATTCTACCAGCGCTTGCCCGGCCACGCACAAACCCCTACAGTAGGGGTTGCGCAGCGGCGGCCGTCCGCCCGGGCGCCCCGTCATGACCGGTTCTCCATTCATCAACGCCCTCCTGTTCGCCGCGCTCGGCATCCTGTTGTTCTTCGTTGCCCTTGGCATCGTCTCGAAACTGGCGCCGTTCGACCTCTGGAAGGAGATCGCGCGCGAGCGCAATGTGGCCGCCGCCATCCTGGCCGGCGCCGTCGCGCTGGGCCTCTGCTGGATCATCGCCGCCGCCATGCACTGAGGTGGGGTAAGCCTCCGAGCTGGAAAACCGGAGCGCGCGCGGCCGCGGGTTTGGTGCGCCACCAACCGTTGGTCCTGAGCCGAGAGACCGGAGTCGCTTCCCGCACCGCGCGGGCGGCGGAAAAATTCCCCTTGACACGGGCGCCCGTACTGCTACATGATGTAGCAGAAGATGCCCGACAACTTGAACCCGCCTCGCAAGGGTCTCAGCGCGCTGGAGCACCAGTTGATGGAGATTCTGTGGAGGAGCGGTCCCGGGACCGCGGAACAGATTCGCGAAGCCCTGGCGCCGCGGCACGCTTTAAAGGATTCGACCATTCGCACGGTCCTGAAGCGCTTGCAGGAGAAGGGCTACATCACTCACAAGATCGCGGGAAAGGCCTTCGTGTACAGCGGGGTCGAGAAACCCCGGAACGTGGCCGTGCGGGCTGTGCGGCAGATTCTCGACAAGTTCTGCGACGGGTCGCTCGAGCAACTGCTGGCCGGCCTGGTGGAGAACGAGGTCGTGGATCGAGCGGAGCTTCAGCAGTTGGCTCGAAAGCTCGCACGGAGTCCGGGTAAGAAACAGGAAGCTTCCAGGAAAGAGGCTTCGAAAGGAAAGGAATAGTATGTTGCCTCATCTGGCGGAAGTTTCGATTCGATCGCTCCTGTTGGCCCTCCCGGCAGCCATTGTTCTGTGGATTCTGCGGAGCAGGCGAACAGCCGCATTGCAGCACGCGGTCTGGGCGGCGGTGGTGTGCGGGATGCTGGCGTTGTTCGCGTTGGGACAGGCGCTGCCGCGACTCTCCTTGCGGATTCTGGATCGCCCTGCCGCGTCCTTACCAGCGGCTCCCCCGGCGGTTCCGGCCAATGCGGCGGTGATCGATGAACCTCCGGAGGCGGCGCAGCTACCGTCTCCCGTTCCCCGGCGCGCGATCGACTGGCCCGCCGTTGCGGTATACGCGTACGGGGCCATCGCACTAGCCTTCCTGGCACATTTCGTGACAGGCATGTTACTGGTCCGAAGGCTGCTGGCGAAAAGCGGTTCGGTGCGGAATTTCCTGGAAACGGAAGCGATCGCCGTCCCCGTGACGGCGGGATGGCTGCGCCCCCGGATTGTGCTCCCCCTGGAGTGGCGGGAATGGGACCGCGAGAAGTTGGACGCCGTGCTCGCTCACGAAGGCGCGCACATACGCCGGCGCGATGGCCTGGTGGCGGCGCTGGCGGGAGTGAACCGGTGCGTCTTCTGGTTCCATCCGCTGGCCTGGGTGCTGGAGCGGAAACTCGCGCTGCTGGCCGAGCAGGCTTGCGACGAATCGTGCGTGGCGGCGCTGGGCGATCGCGAGCGGTATGCCAACCTGTTGCTCGAAATGGCGCTGGTGGTGGATGGAGCGCACGGCCGCTTGCGGCGCCACGCTCTGACGATGGCTGCGGGCTCGCATATCCGCCAGCGAATCGACGCGCTGCTTCAGGAAGGAAGGACGTTCTCGCGAGGCCTGAGCTGGACGGCCTGGGCGGCGGTAGCGCTGTGCGGGATTCCAGTTCTGTGGGGCGCCGGAGCGGTGGAGTTGGATCGCCAGCCGCCGGTTTTACCCCTCGCGATGCCCCGATGGGTGGCGCCCGCGCCTTCGGTGCCGGAGCAAACGCTCCCCGAGCGGAGGCCGGTGGTGCTGGCGCAGGCACAGGCAGCTCCGGCTCCGCCGGCCGCGCCGCAGGCGGCGCCCGCGGTCACGGCGAAATTCGACGTGGCTTCTGTCAGGCCGTGCGCACCCGGGGACGGGGCGGGGAGAAAGGGCCGCGGCGGTGCCGGCGGCAGAGGCTCCAGCGTGTCTCCCGGAAGGCTCTACGTGAACTGCATGAGCGTGTTTGAGCTCATCAACTCCTCCGTGGAACTGGGAAACGACGAGCCGCTCTTGAACGATTCTACGGGGCCATTCGACGCACAGAGGGTCCGCGGCGGCCCGGAATGGGTCTCTTCCGAGCGCTATACGATCGACGCGCAGACGGCGGATCCGGTGGCCAACGGACCGGCCCCCGGCCGTACGCCAGCCAGCAGGCTGATGAGGGGCGCGATGCTGCGCGCGCTGCTCGAGGACCGGTTCCAGTTGAGGACCCACCGCGAGGTCGAAGAGGCGCCGATGTATGCGCTGATTGTGGCCCCCGGCGGCTTCAAGCTGCACCCGATGGAAGAGGGAAGCTGCACCCCGTACGATCCCTCGAGCGGCCTGAGGATGTCGGAGGTGTCCGCTCAAAGCCAGAAGCCGCTCTGTATCGGCCACGTGGGCTGGGAAGGGCAGAACTGGACGCTGGACGCGGCCGGGGAGAGCTTGAGCAGCTTTGCGGGAGCGTTTTCTGGAATCATGGGTCGTCACGTCTTCGATAAGACCGGGATCGCGGGGCTCTATAACTTCCACCTGGTATTTGGGCACGACCAGAATACGCCAGGTGATTTTCCCACGGGGTTCCCTTCTCCGTTTCCTCCCTCGGATATTCCTCCCGGTCCATCGGTTTTCACCGTGATCGAGCAACAGCTCGGGTTAAAACTCGTGCCTGACCAGGGGTCCCGCGGCTACCTCGTCATCGATCACGTGGAGCGGCCCCAGGAGAAATAGCCGGCATTGGATCGCAAGGGCGCGAACGGGGACGCGCGGGCGAAGGCGTCCGCCCCCAGAACCACTGGCGGCTGGAACCTGTGTTTACGGGGACGTCCTTTCTCTGCATATTGTGAGCGTAGTCACCAATCTCTGAATATTCCGGTACCAGGCGGCGCAACGAAAGTGCCACCTTGCGAGTTGAGTAAGTGGCGGTCTTTTTTGCGGATTCGAATCGGAGGCTACATTCCGCTCGCCATTTGCCTGGCAACCTGTGTCCAAGCCCGGGATTGGCCTATGTACCTGGCCAACCTCGCCCACACCAGTTACGCGCCGGACCAGACTCGGCTCAACGCCACCAACCTGCCGCTGCTGGCGCCGCTGTGGAAAGTCAACGCCGGCGCCACCATTTCCTCGGGCATCACGGCCGTCGGCAATCGTCTCTTCTTCGGCGACTGGAACGGGAATTTCTATGCGCTGGACGCCGCCAGCGGCCGCTCCCTGTGGAGTACCTTCGTGGGCAAGGCGCCCGATCCGGCGGACGACACCTGCCAGCCGGGCATCGGCGTCAGTTCGCAACCGATGGTGGTGGGCGGGACGGTCTACGTGGGCGGCGGCGATTCGGCGGTCTATGCGCTGGACCAGGCGACCGGCGAAATCCGCTGGCGGCTTCCCCTGGCCGATCCGCAATCGGGCGCGATGCTGTGGTCGTCCACGGTGATTTCCGGCAACGCGCTGTACATGGGAATCGCTTCGCTGGGGGATTGCCCGCTAGTGCGCGGCGGCCTGGCGCGCATCAGCCTGGACGATCCCACGCATCCGCTGGTGCGCTATCTGGTGCCGGAAGGGCAGATCGGCGTCAGCGTGTGGTCGACGCCCGCGGTCGACGCGCAAGCCAACTTGATTTACGTGACCACAGGCAACGGCAACGGCGACGCACAGGACGCCGATGCCGGCATCTGGGGCAGCGCGCTGCTGGCGCTGGATGCCGCCACGCTCGAGATCAAGGCGCACTTTTTCCTGCCGGTGAGCGCCGACGACGTGGATGTGGATTTCGGTTCCTCCCCCACCCTGTTTCAGACGCCCGACGGCCAGCAGTTCGTGGCCGCCAATGGAAAGGATGGGGTGATGTACGTGCTTCACCGGCCGGACCTGACACCGGCGTGGCACTTCAAGCTGGCCGTCGATTGCATCAACCCGGCCCTGGGGTGCGGTTCCATTTCGACGCCGGCATTCGACGGCCGGACGATGTTCACGGGCGCCGGGCAGCCCGATTCCGCCGTCTCGCCCGGATCGGTCTACGCCATCGATCCGGCCACCCAGAACCTGCTTTGGATGTACCAGGCACGGGGCGTCGTGCTGGCGCCGGTCACGCTCACGCCGGGACTGGTTTTGGTCCCGAGCACCAAGGGGCTGGCGGCGCTCGATGCCACCAGCGGCAAGGAGTTGTGGACGGATGGGCGGACCTCGGGGATGTTCAGCCAGGCGGCGGTAGCCAATGGCACGGTCTACGCCACTTACTTCAACGGCGACGTGGTGGCGTGGGGCATGCCCGGCATTGACCTGCAAAATCCCTTGGCCGCGACACCGGGCGGGTTGCAGTTCCGGTACACCAGCGGCGGGCCGCCGCCGGCCGCGCAGCCGCTCAACGTTTACGCGTCCACGGCTTCAACCAGCTTCACGGTGGCGTCGGACTCCTCCTGGCTCTCGGCCAGCCCGCAGTCCGGCTCCACCCCGGCCGCCGTCAGCGTCCAGATTGCGGTGGGCGGTCTGGCTCCGGGCGCCTACAGCGGCACAATCACGTTTACGCCTGGTGACGGCGGCAACCCCGTTGCCGTTGGCGTCAGCCTTCTGGTGAACGGTCCTCTGCCCAACCTGAGCCCGTCGAATGTCACCAACGCGGCCAGTTTTGAGGCGGCCACGCTGGCGCCCGGCAGCCTGTTCAGCATCATCGCCAACAACCTTGCGGGCGAGACGGTCACTGCGGGCGGCGTTCCTTGGCCGGTCATCGTCAGCGGCGTGTCGGTTATAATCAATGGCATTCCCGCCCCGCTGTACTACGTGAGCCCCACCCAGATCAACGCCCAGGTGCCGTTTGAGGTCGCTCTGGGAGCGGCATCGCTGGTAGTCGAGTCCAATGGAGCGGCCACGGCACCGGTGCCCCTGACCATTGTGCCCGTGGCCCCCGGCATTTTTCTGCTGGATGGCACGCGGGCCGCCGCCACGAACCAGGACTCCTCCGTCAATGCCCCCAGCAATCCGGCCGCGGCGGGAAGCATCGTCTCCGCGTACTTCACGGGACAAGGGCAGGTGGATATCCCTATGGCCGCGGGCGATGCCGCCCCCATCGACACGCTCGGCAACACCCTGGCTCCAGCCACGGCAACCATCGGCGGACAACCCGCGACGGTGATCTTCTGCGGCCTGGCCCCGGGGCAGGTGGGGCTGGCACAAATCAATATCCAGATTCCCGATCTGCCCTCCGGCGATTACCCCATCGTCCTGCACATTGGGGATGCGACGTCAAATCCGGCGGTCATTTCCGTAACGCGGACTTTTTGACTGGCTTTGCATCATTATTTTAGGACCTTGTTATCTGCCAAAACGTGATAGACTTGTGTTGATTATTGCAACACATGGCTACCCGAATCGCTTCTACTGCCTTCGCGTTCTTCCTGGCGGTTGCATCCCTTCCTGCCGCGACCATGACTGTGGGAAACGGCAGGGTGACCATCTCCGTGGATCCCGGCGGAGGGTATCAGGTCTACGTCCAGAATCCGTCCTGGACGTTTGCCGGGAACATCGGCCATCGCCTTTCGAATATCACCGTCACCACGGGCGCGGATACCGTGGGCAGTTATAGCGAGATGGCATTCGACTTCGTGGCCACTGTTTCCCGCCACGCGTCTATCCGCGGTTATTGGGACCATCAGGCGGTGCTGTTCACGTTAGCCTGCCCCGGAGGCGGCGCCAACACGCTCTCCTTTCCGGAGCTCAGCAGCTACCCAACGGGCCTCTCCCACATCTCCTTCTCGGGGATGTTCGCCACCCCGACGTTTGCCGGTTTTTCGAGCGACAGCCCGTGGGTATTCTTCGATTCCGCCGCCAACACATTCATCGTTTCGCCCGCTTCCAATTTCATGGTCTCCACTACCGACTGGGGCGCGAACGGGGAGTTGATCAGCCGAGTCTCTCCCAAGATCGCCACTCTCCCCGAGGGCTTCAACCACAGTACTCTGCTGGTGGTGGAGCAAGGGATCAATCGTGCGTTCGACGCCTGGGGGCACGTGCTGACCGGCCTGCAAGGCAAGAGCCGGCCGGCCAACGACGCCGATGTCACCCTGAATCAGCTCGGCTACTGGACCGATGCCGGATCCACCTACTACTACCGGGCCGAGCCCACCTTCTCCTACTTCAAGACCCTGCCCGCGGTAAAGGACGAGCTGAAACGGCAGGGGATCGACCTCGGATATGTGCAACTGGACAGTTGGTTCTACCCCAAGGGGCCGGCGGCGGACTGGACCGATTGTGCCGACGGGATCTACCAATACTGCGCCGCGCCCGCGCTGTTCGGCTCCAGCTTATCGGACTTCCGGCAAGCCGTCGGAGTTCCGCTGGTCACGCACGCGCGGTGGATCGACGCGCAGAGCCCCTACCGCCAGCAGTACCAGATGTCGGGCGACGTCGCCATCGACCCGCTTTATTGGAGCGACACCGCCCGCTATCTGACTACCTCTGGCGTGGCGGGCTACGAACAAGATTGGCTCTCCAACCAGGCGCAGACGGCCTTCAACCTGACCGATCCGGACGCATTTCTCGATAACATGGCCGCGGCCATGGCGCAGCAGAACATCGTAATGCAATACTGCATGCCCACCACGCGCCACGTCATGCAAGGCTCCAAATACGGCAACCTGACCAGCGTGCGCGTCAGCCAGGATCGCTTCCAACGCGCGCGGTGGACCAACTTCCTCTACGCCTCGCGCCTCGCCAGCGCGCTCGGCATCTGGCCTTTCAGCGATGTCTTCATGAGCGCCGAGACCGACAATCTGCTGGTGGCGACACTGTCCGCGGGCCCGGTCGGGATCGGCGATGCAGTCGCCAAAATCAATGGCCCCAACCTGCTGCGCGCCGTACGTCCCGACGGCGTCATCGTGAAGCCGGATGTGCCGCTCACCCCGATCGACAGCAGTTTTCTGGGCGATTCCCAGGCGCTCAACGCGCCGCTGGTGGCGGCCACATACAGCGATTTCGGCGGACTGCGCGCGTACTACGTCTTGGCTTACACCCAGGGGGAGAATTTGCAGGCCAGCTTCCAGCTATCCGATCTGGGCTTGAATCAGGCGGCCTACGTGTACGACTATTTCGGCGGCAGCGGCCAGGTCGTGAACCCCGGCGATGTACTCAGCGAGACCATCGCCGACGGCCGGATGTATCTCCTGGTCTCGCCTGTCGGGAAATCCGGTATGGCGATCCTGGGCGATACCGGCCACTTCGTTTCCCTGGGCAAGAAGCGCGTGAGCGCGCTCGCCGATGACGGCACGGTCTCCCTCACCGTGGCCTTCGCCAAGGGTGAAACGTGGCGCGCGATCCGCGGCTGGTCGCCCACCAGGCCGGCAGCCGCGGCCGCAACCGGCTCCGCCGGACACGTCAGTTACGATGCCGCGACCGGCCGGTTCAGCATTCCCGTGATGCCCGGCGCCGGCGGCGAGGCCGCGATCCGCATCTCACGGCCGGACACGGCGGCGCCCCCGGCGAGGAGCGCTCATCCCCGGCCCGGCCGGCTTCCATGAGGGCGGCAGCAACAAGGGCGGCGGCGTCCGGTTGTACATTTTCGTACGCATCGGCGAGTTCTCCGCTTGAAACATTCTAGTGTTCTTTTGTTTTATGTGGTAGCGTAGCCCTGGGACTGTTTCGTACGCGTTCAGCAGGAGACGATCTGTGCCTGAAGCCGAACGAAGGGTGGCGCGCAATTCCACCGATTCCCTCTGCGTGGTGGGGGCGGAAGCTCTGTTTATTGTGCTTCCGTTCGTGGTCATTGCCATCGTGCTTCTGCAAAAAGGCGAGCTCTCGAAGATCGCTTATATGCCGGAGTGGGCCATTGCCGCCGCGGTTCTGACCGGGCTCTCGCTGGTGAGATTCACGACCGGGCTGCTGCACGCCAACCCCGAGGTGGAGACCTTTGCGTGGGAACGCGTGATGCTGATCTTCTCCCTGATCGTGATCCTGGCGCTGGTGCCCTCGCTGCTGATCCTGGCCCTGGTGCTGGTGTCCGGCGTCAACTCCGAGTACCTGGCCGTGGCCCAGATTTTTCTATTTCTCCTCAGCCTGTCCCTGTTTATGACATTGGGCTGGACCGGGCAGTACATTCTCGCTCAAGAAAAAGCCGCTGAGCCCTCCCCGCCCCGCGAAATCGCGGTAATCAGCTCCCGCGCCGCCGGAGACTAACCCGGAATCTGGTAGGCCCGGCTGGACTCGAACCAGCGACCCTCAGCTTAGAAGGCTGATGCTCTATCCACCTGAGCTACGGGCCCGTGCATACACGAGTTTACCGCGAGAACCAGGGCAGGCTAAAACATGCCTGCCCTGGTGGGGCATGCTTCAGCTGTCCGGCGTCAACTATTTCTTCGCATTGACGACAACTATTTCTCCCGATCAACGACAATTACCTTTTAACTCTTAAGCGGCGCGGAGCGCCCGCCGCCGGGCGGAGGGCGAAGCCCGCCCGCGGCCCGGTTTTTTTGTTCTTGAGATCTATATAGATTCGGGGCGGTGGGAAAGTGGGAAACCTGCTTTTGGTGTTCCACTTTTCCATCCGCCCTCGTCGTCGGAG
>JAIQEX010000197.1 GCA_020073615.1 Terriglobia bacterium | reverse complement strand
ACGAACTGACCTGGTCCATGTCCACGGCGATTACGGGAACCGTCAGCACGGCCTGGTGGCGGTCCAGCGTGAGATTGACCTCGGCGTACATACCGGGGATCAACACCAGGCTCGGATTCTCCACGTCGACTTCGGTGTCCATGGTGCGCGTAGCCAGCGATACTTTATCGGCAAAGCGCTTCACCTGGCCCGGAAAACTGCGGTGCAGGGTGGGAACCTGCACATCCACCTGCTGGCCGATATGCACCGTCGGCACGGCCGATTCGGGAACCGGCAGGATGAGGCGCAGCAGGCTGTTTTCGGAAACCCGCACCACCGGCATGGCTTGAGATTGCGAGGCCGTGCCCGCCTGGATCATCGAGCCTTGATCGGCATAGCGCTTGGTGATCACGCCGGTGAACGGCGCGGTGACCCGCGTATAGTCGATCAGGGTCTTGATCTTCTGTTGTTCGGCCGTGTTCACGGCCACCTGCTCATCGGCCACATCGAGCGCCGACCGGGCAGCGGACACCTGGGCTTCCGCAACCAGGTCCTTGCTATGAGCGTCGTCGATGTCCTGTTGGGCAATCAGGCCTGGTTTCTTATCGGAAGCGGCCGATAGGCGCTGAAAGGAAAGATGAGCGATGTCGTGCGCAGAATTGGCGCGCTGCAGCTCGTCTTTGGCGCGCTGCACTTCGGCATGGCTGCGCTGCAGGGAGGCATCGGCGCGGCGGAGATCGTCGGCCATTTCGGGGATCTCGAGAGTTGCCAGGAGCTGGTTGTTGCTCACCCGGTCCCCCACGTCGACGTTGATCTGCTTGATATACCCGGCGACCTTGGCCATCACGTCGACTTCCTGGTAGGGCCGGAACTCGGCCGTCAGCACCATCCCGCGCGACAGATCCTGCGCGGTGGTCCGGACCACCGCCACGGTCGGGATCTCCGCGGCGTTCGTGTTTCGCGCCTCTACATTCGCGGTTCGGGAGCACGACGGCGCCAGCACAGCGATGGCGCCAATCAGGAAACAGGGAAACAGTCGAATTACGGGTTTGTGCATGAATACCTCAGTCCGGTTGCTGAATCACCCGGCGCAGCTTCTCGGGCGAAAAATCCGGCGCCTGGCAAACTTCAATGATCCGCCGCTCGCGGGCGCGGATTTTCGCCGCCGCGGCCGGAAGCTCCGCGGCCACCTCGGCAGGGATGGAGACCACACCGTGGCAATCGGCGTACAACAGATCGCCGCTCTGGATTTTCAGGCCGAAGATCTCCACCGGGCCTCCATAGTCCACCAGGTGCGCGTACGCGTGCGAGACCGATACCGAGCGCGCGAACATCGGGAACTGCAGCGCCTGGACGCCCGGCACGTCGCGTACCGATCCGTTGGTGATGACGCCCTCGCAGCCGAACGCCTTCAGGATGGCCGCGTGCACTTCACCCACGCAGGCGGCCAGGCCTGTCCCGGAATCCAGATCCTGGATGACCGCAATCCGCGGCAGCGGCAGTCCGCCGATGGCGTCCCACCATTCCGTGCGTTCCAGGTAGCGGTTGCCGGTCATCGGCGGGTCGGCCGAACGAATCCGGCACGTGGCCGCATATCCCAGCAACGTCGGGAAGCCTCCGGTGACGCAAATTAGCCCGGGCCGTGTGAAGCCCTCGTTTCGCAGACGGACACCAAACTGCTCGATGGCGTTGGTGATCGTGCATGTGTCGAATTCACGAATTGCCTGCAAACCAACGGGCAAACCTGGGGCGGACGGGGCCGAATGATTGCGGGGATTGGAATCGCGCATGATCCGGGGGAGCGGCGCGGCTCACCCAGTTCCGATCATAAGCAATGCCCGCCGTCCTGCTAAATACCGGGATTAGGGTATTTTGCGAGGGGGCTGGCTGGATTCACGGCAGTCCGGCCTGGCAGATGGGAGGAGCGCCTCGAACTGGAGTGGTCGCGGAAGAAACTATTTGGGTCGGGGCGTGATTGCAGCTTCCGCCCGCAACCCGGACACCGGCGATCCTTGGACAAGCTTCGCCTTCCGGCACCGGTTTAGCCGCTGAATCGACGCAGGGAGGGACGGGCCCTACGCTGCGCAAAGCGCTGGCATGGTTCCCGTTTTCCGTTTCTTGCTACTGCCTCAGTGGCCGCCGCCCGCGGCGGCTGAAGACGCCTTCCGGCTCAGGAAGCACTCCCGGCAGTACACCGGGCGGCCCTGAGTGGGTTTGAACGGCACCGTGGTTTCCCGGCCGCATTGCGAGCAGGTGGTCATGGTCTCCGCTTTGGCAAAACCCGAGCCCGACCCCTGGCGCTTGGTTTTACAGTTCTTGCAGCGCTTGGGCTCATTCTTGAAGTTCTTGTCGTGGAAGAAATGTTGTTCTCCCGCTGTGAAAACGAAATCTGCTCCGCAGTCTACACACTTGAGGACGCGGTCCTGAAACTCCGGCATGGCAATGTGTACCCTTGATCAACCTGAACTTGTTGTCGGATAAGGCGGCGGGAGGTGCCTCCCGCCACGCGTTTACTCAATCTCCCGGCGATTCTTCTTCCGGTTCCGTTTGCGGGCCAGCGCCTGCTTGGCCCGGAGCTTCTCTCCAGGCTTCAAGTAGAAGGAGTGCCTCTTGACCTCCTTGATGATGTCCTCCTGCTGGACTTTCCTCTTGAAGCGGCGAAGGGCATTCTCCAATGTCTCGCCCTCCTGAAGCTTAACTTCTGCCAAACGAAATACACCTCCCCACTGGACCTAGAATTCCTATGCGCAGTTAAGAATTGTGAACGTAGCATCACCGGTAGTGAGGCGCGACACCAAATTTCCTGCACTTCGCACAGAAGGTACTGATATCATAGGTGGTTGACGGATAAAGTCAAGCCCAAATTTCCTGGGCGCCTGCGCGCCCGGCCGGTACGTAATCTCAAACCACTTTCTTTTCAGGAATTTACGCTGAAATGGAAAATGTTCTAGCGATCTTGCTGGCGGGCGGAGCCGGCGAACGGCTCTATCCGCTGACGCGGGACACCGCCAAACCGGCGGTGCCTTTCGGCGGCGCCTATCGCATTATCGATTTCACGCTGTCCAACTGTATTAATTCCGACGTCCGGCGAATTTTCATGCTAACACAGTACAAATCGCTGGAACTGGTCCGCCACGTGCGCGACGGATGGAACATCCTGTCGGCGGAGCTGGGCGAGTACATCGAGATCATCCCGCCCATGAAACGCTTGGGCGAAGAGTGGTACCAGGGCACGGCCGACGCGGTGTTCCAGAACTTCCAGAGCATCGAAGTCGAGGCCCCGGACCAGACCCTGATTCTGGCCGGGGACCAAATCTACAAGATGAACTACCACGAGATGCTGGACTGGCACCGCGCACAGCAGGCGGACATTACGATCGCCACCATTCGTGTATCGCCGGCCGAATCCCCGCGCTTCGGAGTGGCGGAGATTGACGCGGATTACCGCGTCGTGGGCTTTGATGAAAAGCCGCAGCCGGCCGACGCGGTGCGCTCCCGCTTCGACCCCGAGATGGTGAGCGCGTCCATGGGGATTTACGTGTTCAAGACCGACGTTCTGCTGCGAGCGCTGCACGACGACGCCCAGGACCCGGACTCGAGCCACGATTTTGGCAAGGACGTGATCCCGCGCAATCTGAACAAGGCGCGCGTGGTGGCCTACGATTTCCGCGACATCAATGCCGGGAAAGTGCGCTACTGGCGGGACGTGGGGACGCTGGACGCCTACTACGAAGCCAACATGGACCTGGTGGACGTCGTCCCCGAGTTCAACCTGTACGATCAGCGCTGGCCCATACGCACCAAGGTGACCCAGCAGCCACCGGCGAAGTTCGTATTCGCGCAGGAAGGACGCCGCATGGGCGTGGCCGTGGATTCCATTGTGAGCGCGGGCTGCATCGTCTCCGGCGGGCGCGTGCTGCACTGCATCCTCTCGCCGGGCGTGCGCGTGAACAGTTACTGTGAAGTGGAGTATTCCATTCTGATGCCGGGCGTGGAGATCGGGCGGTACAGCCGGATCCGCCGCGCCATCATCAATACGGGCATGAAGGTTCCGGATTCGAGCGTGATTGGATTCGATGCCGACGCGGACCGCGCCCACGGTTACCATGTGACCGAATGCGGCATCACCGTGGTGGCCTGAGCAGGAGCGATATGGCAATGACGATCGTACGAGTAGTGGGACGGGAGATTCTGGATTCGCGCGGGAATCCGACGGTGGAAGCGGACGTCTATCTCGCGGACGGCAGCATGGGACGGGCCGCCGTGCCCTCGGGCGCCTCCACCGGGGAACACGAGGCGGTGGAATTGCGCGACGGCGACCAGGCGCGTTACGGCGGGAAAGGCACCGGGCAGGCGGTGGCGCACGTGAACGGCGAGATCGCCGCCGCGGTGCACGGCAAAGACGCCGCCGAGCAGGCCGCGCTGGACCGGATCATGATCGATCTCGACGGCACGGGCAACAAGGGAAGGCTGGGCGCCAACGCCATCCTAGCGGTCTCGATGGCGGCGGCGCGCGCCGCCGCGGCGGCCAGCCACACCCCGCTCTACCGGTATCTGGGCGGGGTGGGCGCGAGCATGCTGCCCGTCCCCATGATGAATATCATCAACGGTGGCGCGCACGCGGATAATTCCGTCGACGTGCAGGAGTTCATGATCGCGCCCTTCGGCGCCCTGAGCTTCTCCGAGGCCCTGCGCATGGGCGTGGAGGTTTTCCATACCCTGAAGAAGGTGCTGAAGAAGAAGGGCTACTCCACGGCGGTGGGCGACGAGGGCGGTTTCGCCCCGAACCTGAAATCCAACGAGGAGGCCATCGAATCCGTGTTGGAGGCCATCGCGCAGGCCGGCTATCAACCCGGCACCCAGATCGGCATCTGCCTCGACCCGGCGGCCAGCGAGTTCTTCGAGAAGGGCAAGTACGTCTTCAAGAAATCGGATAAGAGCCAGCGCGATTCGGGGCAGATGGTGGAGTACTGGCGGAACTGGGTGCGGCAGTATCCGGCGATCCTGTCGATCGAAGACGGCATGTCGGAAGAGGACTGGGGGGGCTGGAAGCTGCTCACCGAAACGCTGGGGGACAAGATCCAGCTTGTGGCCGACGACATCTTCGTGACCAACCCGGCCATCTTCCAGCGCGGCATCGAACAGGGCATCGCCAATTCGATTCTCATCAAAGTGAACCAGATCGGGACCCTTACCGAGACGCTGGAGGCGATGCAGATGGCCGCGGCGTCGGGCTACACCGCGGTGGTTTCGCACCGCTCGGGCGAGACCGAAGACCCGTTCATCGCCGACCTGGTAGTGGCCACCGGCGCGGGCCAGATCAAGACCGGCTCGGCCAGCCGCACGGACCGCATTTGTAAGTACAACCAGTTGCTGCGCATCGAGGAGCGGCTGGGACCGGCGGCCCGCTTCCCGGGTAGAAAGGCGTTCCGGCAGTGAACAAGGTGGTGCTGCTCCGTCACGGGCAAAGCACGTGGAACGAAGAGAACCGCTTCACCGGCTGGACGGATGTGGATCTCTCCGCAAAAGGCCGTCATGAGGCCAAGGAAGCCGGCGCGGTGCTCGAAGCCGAGAACTACTCGTTCGACGTGGCCTATACCTCGGTGCTGAAGCGCGCCATACGCACGTTGTGGATCGTCCTCGATGAGATGGACCTGATGTGGATTCCGGTGCACCGCTCCTGGCGTCTGAACGAGCGCCACTACGGCGCGCTGCAAGGGCTGAACAAGGCCGAAACCGCCGCTAAGTTCGGCGAGGACCAGGTGAAGATCTGGCGGCGCAGCTACGATATCCGGCCGCCGGAACTGACGCCATCGGACGAGCGCTTTCCCGGCCGCGATCCCCGCTACCAGAGTCTCGCTCCGGAGGACCTGCCCCTCACCGAGTGCCTGAAGGACACCGTGGCGCGGTTCCTGCCGCTGTGGCACGAGACCATCGCGCCGGCCATCCGCGAGGGGCGTAAGGTGCTGATCGCGGCGCACGGCAACAGTCTGCGCGCGCTGGTGAAGTACCTCGATAATGTGCCGGAAAAAGAGATCGTGGACCTGAACATTCCGACCGGCATGCCGTTGGTGTACGAGCTCGACAGCCGGTTGAAGCCCTTGAACCGCTACTACCTGGGCGACCCCGAGAAAGTGAAGGCCGCCATGGAAGCGGTGGCGGCGCAAGGAAAGAAGCGCTGAACGCTACACCGCCAGTATGGCGGCGCTCACGGGCTTTTCCCCCACCGGAATCAAGGTGAACAGCGGCGCCGATTTGAAGCGCCGCGGCGCCCCGTTGGGCGTCACGGCCAGGGAGAAGATGCGGATCACCGCCACGTCGCCGGAGGTTTCGTTCAGCACCAGCGCCCATTGATTGTCCGGCGTCAGGAGGATTTGGCGCGGCTCCTGGCCCACTTGCACCAGCGCCACCAGAGTGCGGGTGTCGACATCCATCACCGTAATCCCGTTGCTGTCCGGATTGGCCACCAGCAGGTAAAAGGGCGCTGTTCCGGTGACCGCCATAGCGCCCGGTGCGCGGCCGGCGAGGATGGTCTGATCGATTTCGGTGCTGTACGGGAAGACGATGACCACCGCGTCGGCGCCCTCGCCGGTCACGAAGAGCTGGCCGCCATCGGCATTGAAGCAAAAATTCCGCGGCGCGATGGGCAGGGGCAGGCGGACGACGGTCTTCCCGGAGGCGCTGTCGAAAATGGTCAGGCAGCGCTCGGGACGGCTGCCCACCAGCACCTGCTTACCGTCCCACTGAAAGCGGACGAGCGAAGGCTCAACGCCCGCGGCGATGGTGCGCTCGATGGCGGCGCTAGCGAGCGATGCGACCACGATGCTGTGGCTGGCGAGGCTGGCGATGGCGGCCTGGTTTTCGCGGCCGAGGTCGAAGTGGTCCGCAGGCGCCGGGAGGCGGATACGGCGCGCGGGACGAAGGGAATCGAGCGGGATTTCCACCAGCGCCGCGGGTTCGCGGTAGAGCACCCACAGGGCATCGTTGCGGGGCGCCAACTGCATGGCCACAGCGCGGGTGCCGGCGCGCGCGCGGCGGCTGACGGAAAGCGAGGCGGCATCGATTTCGTACACCGTTCCGGCATCCGGCGCCAGAACGAAAACCACGGGCCGGGCGGGATGCGCCACAACGGCGGCGGGCGCGGCGTCGAGCGGAATCTGTTTGCGCAGCCGGAACCGGGTGAGATCCACCACCCCCACGGACCGGCCGCCCTGATTGGCCACAAAGCAGTAGCCGGAAAACCCGCTAGGCTTCGGACGGCCGCAAGCGAGGGCCGCGGCCGAACCGAGCAGCAGCGTTCTCCGGGAAACGAGGGGGCGGAAGGTGACGGGAGCGGGCACTTTCCTTATTCTACTTCGCTGTCCGAAAGGCCGCTCCGCGCGAGCGTGATGGCGCAGGCCGCATGCTATCCTGAGAGAGATTCCGAAGCTGCTTTGCGAGGCCGCAAGCGCTCATTTGTCCGAACCGGAGAGATGGCCGAGTGGTTGAAGGCGCACGCTTGGAAAGCGTGTATAGGGGAAACTCTATCGAGGGTTCGAATCCCTCTCTCTCCGCCATTTTAGAATCAATAACTTACAGAAAACAGGCCTGTTCAGCGTGCAATAGCGTGCAAGGGTGTAGAATGCAAGCGGTACGAAATGACACTAACCCTATACCGCAGGCACCGTCTGGAATGTGAAGCTGGCCATGACGAAGACGCCCGCTCTGGCGGGTTTGAGGAAGGTAGACGCGGCTGGAAGAAATGCGCCTGCTTGATCCACGTGAGCGGTACGCTTGGCGGGAAGTTCAGCCGCAAGCAGACCGGGAAGGGATGAAGCAAAAGCCGTGGTTGCCTCCTGGGAAGCGGCCCTGTCTTGGGATGGCCCGGCCAAGATCGAGGAACCCGCGCCCCCGGCTGTCCCTGACGGGCGCATTACGATTGAACGCGCCATCAAAGCCTTCACTGCGGAGTTTCAGGAACACGCGGCCACGAACACACAAAAGAAGTACCGGCTTCTGCTGGGGAAACTGAAAGCTTTTGTGGACAGTAGAGGCTACGTGATGCTGGACCAGTGGGGGCCTATCGACGTTCGGGAGTTCCGCGCGTCCTGGTCCGTCAGTCCGCAGACTGCGGCCAAGAACATGAGCATGGTGAAGGCGTTTTTTGAGTTCTGCGTATCGAACGAATGGATGCCCAAGAACCCGGCGCGGCTGGTGAAAAATCAGCGCGGGCGTGATGCTGCTGACGGCGCGGTGAACAGAAATTGCCCTTCACGGACGATGAACTCCGAAAAATGTACAGCGCGTGTGAAACGCAGTACGGCAAACAGGAAGTAAAGTGGTCCCGCGTCATTCACCATCACCGGGTTGAAGGTGAGTACGCCCGCTACAACTTCAAATGGACCGGCCAGGATCTTGCGGACTTCATCTGCGTCAGCGTCTACACCGGCCTGCGGATTTCGGACGTTACCACCTTCAGCATTGATCGGATGCAGCCTACGGGCGAAATCCACATCAGGACCACCAATGGCTGGACGCACGTCTATACCTGGGTGCCTGAGTGGTGGCAAGAGCGTATACGGGCGCGCGCCCAGGAACACGGCGCGCTTATCTTCGGTGAACACCAGACCAAAGACCCGAACGTCATCACCGATGTTTGGCGGCGCAAACTGAAAAAGGTGTGGGCGTTATGTGGGCCGTGGAAGGAAGAGCCAACCCCGCACCGCTTCAGACACACGTTCGCCCGTGTTCTCCTGGAACGTGGGGGCGTGACCGTGCGGGATGTTGCTGAACTGCTGGGGAACAGCGAACAGATGGTGCGGAAGCATTACGCAGCCTTTGTTCCTGAACGGCAAGAACGGCTGACTGCCGTGCTCAAGGCTGCTTTTAGGGTAACAGTTCAGGGGGTCAGTGCCGCTGAGGGAGCAAGGACGGTGCCGTTGCCTGGCGGCGGTGAGAGCGTACTGCGTCGGTGAGGTACCCCAGAACGTGACGATGTTGCCTCTTGCAGGTCTGAGTGACAGTGAGCAAGCGGGCAGTGGCGATTTCCCCGTTGCGGCTGCGGTTGCCGAAACTAATCTTC
>JAIQEX010000034.1 GCA_020073615.1 Terriglobia bacterium | reverse complement strand
AGGATCGAAACCGAACCGCGGCCAAACGCCAGGGCGCCGCCTTCCAGGAAAAGAGGAGCCTAAAAACCAAAATCAAAAAAAGACAAAACCCTCCTATGAAAGGAAAACCAAAACACCGACGGTGGAAGCCCTGTAGGGCCTCCCGTTGGTCGGCACCGAGACTGCGCAAAACCAAATCAGAAAGGAGCCCTGGAGTGCCGGTCGCTTCGTTTCCCGTCCAGGCTCATCCTTGGATGAGAATATGCTCCGCCTGCCACGCTCCGCCGCGCCGCGGACCACGCTTCGACGAAAGGGAGGCGGCCATGCCGGCCGATTCTCCGGACCCACCACGCGAGCTTCCCGACCCCCGGGCTCACGCCGCCTCGCTAGACCAGATCGGTGAGATCCAACACGCCATTGACACCAACGACGCCGCACGCGTATCCCCATGATGGAGGCTCCTGGCCGCGCACGGCGTTGATCCCGGCCGCGGCCATGCGGACCACGGGGCCGGCCCGGCACGGCGCTCGACTACCTCATCGAATCGTACGGGCACCCGCATGCTCACCCTCCGCGGAGCCACGCTCCTGCATGTGGCCGCCGGGTATGGCAACCCGGACGCAGCCCGACTGCTGCCCGATCGCGGCGCCAATGTCGATGCGCGCGCCACCATCGACGATGACGGCGTTATGAGCGTCCGGGCGAGGACACGCTGGCCAGACCGTGAGCCACGCGGGCGGGCCAGTAAGCGGCCGCGGCGGCGGTCAGGGACAGCAGCCTCGTCGCGACCCTGCCGCGATATCGATCCGCTGCCCCCGGTATTGGTAAATCCTCCAGGAGGACGCGGGGCCCGCCCGGCCGGGCGGCAGCACGCTTTGCCAATCGAGCGGGTACCGCATCAGCATCTCGCCCATGATGCGCGCGTGCGCTTGGGGCGCCGGTTCGGCCCGCCTGTTCCAAATGACGAGATTCACCGGGTGCTGCCGGAAATACTCCATCATCTCTTCCGCGGTGGCGAAGGCGGACGAATAGTGGGCGCCGAACCAGTCCGAATGGGCCAGTACCTGGTTCGGGCGCAGGAGGTAATGATCGGGCCGGTGGCGGCTTTGCGCAACGAACTCGGCAATGACCGGCCCTTCGAGACCTGGGGGCACAACCACGCGTTGGGCGGCCCGCGCAGGGTTCTGCACGATGAGGGTCACGACTTGTCCGATTTGCGGCGGCGGCATCCGAACCAGGGAGTAGAATTGCGAAATCACAAATCCGACAGTCAGGACGGCCGCCAATCCGGCAACGGCATTTGCCCGGCGAACGTCAGGCGGCATCCATGCCAGCATCTCCGACCATCCGGCGAAGGAGGCCACCAAAACAACAGCCGCGGGCATGAGCAGGTAGCGGCGCTCCGCACCGACCGGAGAAGCGATCAGAAACGCCAGGTGCGCGGCCCAGAGCAGACTCAAAACGACCAGGTCGTCCCGCCAGGCGCGGGGCCGGAACAGCAGGACGATCAAACCCAGGACGACCACGGCCATCAGGACCGGCGGGAAGACTCGAAAAGTCGCCAGCACGAACGATGCGGCGCGTTTCGCCGACAACGCCTCACGCGCGGAGGGGAGTCCGTAAAATGCCATTCTCCTGGTCGACAGGACCCACGGGCCCACCAGCAGTGCCACCACAAAAGGCTGGACGAGCAGCCCCGGTTTCCGCATCAGCTCAAAGCGCCGCAGAAGAACGACCGCCAGGAAGGGCAGGGCCAGAGTGTAAGCGGCGCTGTATTTCGACAGAATGGCGCACGCGCAGCAGACCGCACACAGGATCCCGTTGCGGAGAACCGGCTGTCTGAGAAAACGAAGAAGGCACACCGCCGCGGCGAGGCAAAGAAACGCGGTCATGTTGTCCACCATCACAGCGCACATCCACTGCCGGACCGCGGGAAGACTCAGATACACAGCGGCGGCGCAAAGACCGGCCGTCATTCCCGCTCGCCTCCGTACCAGGTGGAATGCCAGCCAACCGGTACCCGCCGCGAAAACGGCCGGGACGAACAGGGACTGCACTCGTCCGACGCCGGCGATCAGCATCCACATCCCCGTCACCACGCTGAACAACGGCGGCCAATAGCCAATCGCGAAAAAGGGGTAATGATCGTAGTAGTTCCGTGCGAATTGGAGCGGCGCGAACCACCGTCCCGAGACCAGCCAGTCTCTTACCATCACGGAGCCCACGAAATGCGCCGGCTCGTCCGGATACCCGAGAAAGTCGGCCGGCCACGCGCCGGCCGACCATTGTACGGTGAGGCAGAACGCGAGACACGCGACAGCCACCGCGGCCGAGATGCGGGAAGAGGCACTATACGGCGGCGCCAGTCTCCTCAAGAGACCAGGCATGGGGCGTTCCGAAAACAGCAGCCACCTCCGGGCGCCGAAGTTCCACACCAGCACGATTGCCGCGCTGACCAGCTTGGCCACCAGGTAGTGGAAGTGAATCTTCTCGCGCACGAACCAGATGATGCCTTCGTTGAATCCGAGACCCACCACTCCGATCGCGGCAAAGACGAGAAATTCCATCGCGGAATTCTCCATGGTTCTCCGGTCGAACACCCAGATCCGGCTCAGCGCGTAATTGGTTGCCAGGCCCAGCAGAAAAGCGGCCGCGGCCGAGACCAGGTAGTGGAGCCCGGCGAATTCGGTAAGCAGATACAGCGAACCGAAGTCGGCCGCAAAGGCCAATCCGCCCACCACCAGATAACGGGCGAACTGGTGTAGAACGCTCCCGGTCGATCCCAACCACACCGCCCGCCACGTGCGGCGTGAAGGCACATCGGCTGAGTTGACGCCGGTCCCGGCGCAGGATCGCCGGCTCAGCCAGTCACCGGACATTCCGCTTTGCCTCGTGATAGTCCCATTCGGTATTCACTTCCCAGAGACCGGTCTTGTCGGTCTCACCTTCGGCGATGAGGTCCACCGCCATCATGGCGGTCAGCATGGAGTGGTCCTGGTTATTGTAGCGGTGCATGCCGTTGCGGCCGATCAGGAAGAGGTTGGTGTAGCGGTCGACATGCGCGCGAATCTCGGCGAACCGGTGGTAGGTGCCGAAGTACGCGGGATAGGTCTTCGCCATTCGCAGCACGGTCGAGTCGAGCACCTCGCCGGCGTCGATAATGCCGATTTTGCTGAGCTCCCCGCTCGCCAGGGCGACGACCCGATCGTCGGGAAGGTTCCAGATTTCATCCGATTCGTTACAGAAATACTCGAGGCCCAGCCAGACATTCGCCGCGTCGGCTACCAGGAACGGGCTCCAGTTGTTGAAAATCTGCAGCCGGCCGAGCAGCACGTCCGGCTCCTGGATATAAATCCAGTTGTCGCCGATCAACTTCTTGCCCTGCGCCGTGCCGTCGTGAATGCGGAGAGAGCGAACCAGCAGGCCGACCGTGATGAAGTCTCTGTAGACCAAGCCGTCCGACACCTCCAACACGTTTCGCGGTGGCGCAACGTCGAACGATCTCATGAGTTCCTGTACCGGGGCCGTCGAGAAGAAATAGTCGCCCGCGAAGATCTCCGTCCGCCCGGTGGCGGCTTCGCACGCCTCGACCGCTTTGACCCGCCAACCATCGGTGAGAATTCGGCCCACCCGGTACCCGGTGAGGATCTCGCCGCCCATTTCTTTGATGCGGCGCGCGGCCTCGTCCCACATCTGCCCCGGACCAAACTTGGGGTAGAGAAACTCTTCGATCAGCGAGGTCTGCGTATCCTTTTGACCGATGCCGCCGCCGCTCCCTTTCACCAATTTCCGCAAGGCGTGCAGCAGCGTCGACCAGACCGAGAGACCCTTGATGCGTTGCGCACCCCACTCCGCGCTGATCCGATTGCAGGGTACGCCCCAGACCTTCTCCGTGTAAGACTTGAAGAAAGTGCGGTACAGCTCCCTTCCGAACCGATTGATGAAGAACTCTTCCAGGGTCTCCTCTTTCTTGAGAGGAAACAGCGCGCTCTGCATGTAACTCGCCCCGATCTTGAGGGTCCGCCACAGGCCCAGCTTGAGGAGCGTGTCTTTGCTGAGTGAGATGGGATAATCGAAGAAGCGGCGCAGGTAATAAATGCGCGATTTGCGGGGCCGCAGCAGCATCAGGCGATCCGCGACGGCCGGGTCCGGAGCGGACGCCGAAGACGCGTTCTCCGGCTCCATGGAATGGTACCGGACGGCCGCCGGACCGTGTTCCGACGCTTGCAGGGGAAGCATCTGGAGCCACCATTTCATAACCCGGTCGGATTTGGAAAAAAACCGATGGCCGCCGATATCGATCCGGTTGCCTTTGTAATTCACCGTGCGGGAAATGCCACCCATGCAGTCACTCTTCTCGATGACCACCGGTTTGATCCCCGTCCGCATGAGCAGTTCGTAGGCAGCGGTTAACCCGGCAGGGCCCGCTCCGATGATGATTGCCTTTTCCTGGGTCATTGCCGTGGACGGGTCCATGCTGTGCGAGGCGCTTACCCGCCTGCCCACCGGCAGGGCGATCTGCTCGGTTTCCTGAGTTATCGATGGTTAAACCAGCTACTCACTAAAGCCACCAAACCGGATTCTAGCACCTAAACACCGAATTACCGAATCTTATCGACCGCACAGCCAAGGGCGGAAACTGGCGCGGCGCGGTCACGCCAGCGACGGGCCGCCCGACGCGCTCACTCCCACCGCAGGGCATCGAGCGGGTTCACTCGCGACGCGCGGCGGGCGGGCCAATAGGCGGCCGCGGCGGCGGTCAGGGCCAGGAGCGCGGTCGCGCCCACGACGATCGTCAGATCGTGCGCACGTACGCCGAAGAGCCGGCTCTCGATCAGCCGCGTCGACGCCAGGGCCGCCGGAATTCCAACTCCCAGTCCGAAGCTCAGAATCCACACCAGCTCGCGCATGATCATCGCCCGGATCTTCGCCGGGGCCGCGCCCAGCGCCATGCGGATGCCGATCTCCCGCGTACGGCGCGCCACGCCGTGCGCCATCACGCCGTACAGGCCCAGCATCGCCAGCAGCGTCGCCAACGCGGCGAATGCCGCCGCCAGGCGCATGACCAGCTCGTCGGACCGGATGTTGAAGTGGACCTGCTCTTCGAGCGTGCGCAGATCCTCCAGGGGAACGTCGCGGTCGATGGAACGCATCACGGCGCGGATTTGCGGCACGATCTGCCTGGCGGGAAGATCCGAGCGCACGTAGAAAGTGATTTCGCCCAGTCTCTCGTCCTGCCGCCAGGGACTGAAAAACACGGGCGGAGGCTGCTGGCGCACGCCGGCATAATGGCTGTCCTTCACCACGCCGACGATCTCGGTGTCTAACGCGTCGCCCTTGCCGAATCCGAGGCGATGGCCGATGGGATTGCGGCCGTTGAAAAACTGCTTCACAAAGGTCTCGTTCACCACCACTACCTTCGGCGCCGCGGCCGTGTCGGTCTCGCGAATCTCGCGCCCGGCGACGAGCGGAATCCCGGCCTTGCCGAAGAATCCCGGCCCTACTTCGTTGAGTTTCGAGTTGGGCTGGCGCGCACCCGGCGCTCGATCTTCCATTCGAAAGCTGGTGCTCCAGTTGCTGCCGGCGATGAGCGGCACCGATGCGCCCACCGCGCTGCGGACCCCCGGAATGGCGGCCAACTCGGCTTCCGCGCGTTCGAAAATCGCCCGCGACTGCGCGGGAGTGTACCCGTTCCACTCCGGCGTAATGCGGAAGCCGATCACGTTGGCCGTGCGGATGCCCAGGTCGACGTGCAGCAGATTCACCAGGCTCTTGAGGAACAGGCCGGTAGGGATCAGGAGCACGATCGAAATAGTCACCTGTGCGCAGACCAGCGCGCGGCGCAGGCGCACGGCGCCGCGCGAGGACGACGACTTGGCCGATTCGTCGTTCAGCGTGGTGGCCAGCGAGGTGCGCGCCGCCGCCCAGGCCGGATAGAGCCCGAAGGCCAACCCCGTCGCCAAAGAGAGTCCCAGGCTGAACAGCATCACCGGCCAGTTCAGCCCGGTGCTGGCAAAGGAATCCTCCGCTCCTCCGCCCCAGGAGGCCACCAGCAGCCTCAGCGTGACCACCGCGATCGCCAGGCCCGCCGCGCCTCCCGCTCCGGCCAGCAGCAGGGCCTCGGTGAGCAGTTGCCCCATCAGTTCCCCGCGGCCGGCGCCCATGGCGGCGCGGATGGCCAGTTCTTTGCGCCGCTCCGCGGAGCGTGCCAGCAGCAGGTTGGCCGCGTTGGCCATGGCGATGAGCAGCACCAGACCGGTGGCCAGCATGAGGATGTTCAACGCCGAGCGGTATTGCTCGCGAAAGTCGCTGTGGCCCTGGCTGCCGTCGCGCAAGGAAAGTCTCTGTTGCCGGAAGCGCGCCGCCCGTTCCGCGGGTACCGGGATCCCCGCCGCCATCTCTTCCACGATCCCGTGGTACGGTCCGTTCAGCGCCGCCTCCGCCTGCAACCGCGAGACACCCGGTTTCAGGCGCGCCAGAAGGTACACCCAGTAATCGTCCAGCCGGTTGGTGCCGTCCCAGCCCTCGGTGAGGTGCGGCTTGAACGACATAGGCAGGAAAACGTTCGCTTCGGCGCCGACGGTCGTACCGCTGAAGCCCGCGGGCGCGATCCCCACCACCGTAAACGGCTGTCCGTTTACCTTCACCGTCTGGTTGAGCACATCGGTTTCGGCGCCGAGCTTGTCGTGCCAATAGCGATAATTCAATACGGCCACCGCGTTGCCGGCGCCGGGAATGTCGTCCTCGGGGCCGATGAGCCGGCCCAGAAACGGCTGCACGCCCAGGATGGAGAAGTAGCCGCCCGAGACCAGCATCATCGACCCGCTCACGGTCTGGCGGGCGAAGGCGATGTTGCTTTCGAATTCGCGGAACCCCGCCACCCGTGCCGCTTCCGTGTGCTTCTCCAACTCGCGGAACGTTCGCCAGTTGAAGATGTAGTCCTCGCCCCCGGAATCGTTGTCCGAGCTCCGGCCGCCCTTGAACTCGCCGGGCGCGGTGACGAGCACGATTTGCTCCGCATGCCGCACCGGCAGCGCGCTCAGCACAATCTGGTGCAGCAGCGAAAAGATGGCGGTATTCACTCCGATCCCCAGCCCCAGCGACAGCACCACCACCACGCTCAGCAGCGGAGCTCTCGCCAGGCTGCGAAAAGCAAAACGCACCCGTCTCATCCCGCGGGCCTCCTCGTTCGATTCTTAGACTGGCCGGGGCCGTCCCGCGATAGCGAGCCGCCCCGCAAATAGCCAGAGTACTGGCATGCTCGAATTCGACGCCAAATGAGTCCCATACGATCTTAATCCCATCGAGTTCGGAAGGCCGGCTGCGCGAGGCGTGTCACGGGACGGGTTCCATCGACCCGGAGCAGCGTGGGTATGAAATACTGGGTTCGGGGCAATGGAAGAAATCACTCTTCAAGTCCAACGCGACGAGCAATCGGGCTGGCTGGTGGCATGGTGGGACGATCCGGATGGCGGCTGATTGAACTTGAACTTGCGGCGTGACCGTTTACCGGGAGGAATCGTGTTGCAATTCCTACGGAAGGATCTCGCGACGAATTCGGATGCTCCCAGGGCTCAGCACAGCGAACGCACCCGCCAGTTCTTGCCCATGTTCTTGAATCACTCCGGAGACCACTGCTGCTTTCATAGCTGGTCCCAGACCCCACAACCGGATTAGTTACCAGAACGCCACTCGACGCTTGCCGCTGCCGGAATACGAGTTCGCCGAAATCCTTGTCGGCCGTGATCAGCACGCGGGCCGAAACCCGACTCTCCAGCAAGACGGCTTGGTCCGTGATCCCGGGCGACATCTCGGCCACATACGCAACCTGATGGCCATCGAGGCGAAGCCGTTCGACAATCTGACGGTGACGCCCTCATCGGCGAGGAATGTCACCGAGGGATCGTCTCAAAAGGGTAGATGACATCGGCGCGGAGGGCGTCAGCCGCAAACGCAAGCGCTGCCCGAACTGCGTCTGCATTGAGCCGCGGATGCGCGTCGATGATCTGCTCGACGGTTTCTCCGGCGGCGAGTCTCTCCAGAATCGACTCGACGGTAATGCGCGTGCCTGCTATGACGGGCTTGCCCATCATCACGCCGGGAGGAGCCAACCATGTTGCGGTAGTCGCTCACGTGTCCCTCTTGAAACCAGCGTACCGCGCCGCGCCTGCGAAAGTCATCCGGGCCGGTGTACGGGGGCGCCTCTCCCTGCGGAAGCGAGGTGGCAGGGGGCCCTGCGGGCGATCTTCGACGCGCCAGACCGTTCCCGAGGTGGACCGCCAGTTGGAAATCGCGGTGCGCAGATACGAGAGAACCGCGCCAACGCTGGCGACCTGGTTGGCGGCCAACGTACCCGACAGCCCTGGCGTGCGGGCAGCCGTGGTCCGCGCCCTTCGCGTGGGCTGTCGGGCCGAACGTATTCTGGTGTGGTGTGGACGGCTACTAAACTGCTGCTAAGCTTAGTGTTCGTCCCTTGTTCGAACGTTTGAACGAATTTCTTGGAGTTTTCGAGGAAGCGCCTTGGACAAGCCAAAAGTAGCGATCGGATTAAAATTTCCAGCCGCGATTGACGAGGCTTGGCGACGGCTTGAACAGGGCGGTGGATCTCGTTCTGATCTTGACGACGTCCTCATTTTTCTGGCGAAGATCTGGGCCTTTGAGCCAGACGCGTTCGACAGATGGTTAGGAGAGTATCACCACGTCGAGAGGAAGGGTCTTTCACCCTCAATCCTGGCAGAATACCGGCAGGGATTTGAGAGGGAGCAGGCATCTAAGGAAAGACGAACGCGAGAAATGCTTGAAGGGCTCGCAACTGGACCCTACCTATTACCGCTTATTGAATATTCACACGCCTTCTCCGACGAGCTGAAAGGCTTGGCGTTCAGAATTGCACTCGCCACGTCTCATAGTGAGGACTTCGTCTTTGTGCTGTCTGCTCTTTCACTAGAGAGGACTCCCTTTGTGCAAGAGTTTGTGCAAGGGTTCACCAACGGTCTGCCGAACTCTCCGATTCTTCAAACGTTCGTGGCTTACACCAGGAAGACCCGTCTACCACTTGCCCTTGAGGCCAGGCAGCCGGTCCGGATCGCAGCAACCGCTACCACCGTCGAGCGGCTCTTCGACGTGGCCACACGTCCCTTGAAGGATTTGGTGAATGACCTTCGTAATATCCCAGAGTCTGAACTCAAGACTTTGGCCATGCTTGCAGACAGGCTCTTCCAGCGGCTTTCGGAAAACAGGGTTTTCGAAGCGTTCGTCAAGCTCAATTTGTCGGTCTTTATGTGCGCCGCCCAGCCGGAGGGCAAGCTCATCCCGTCTGCCGTACAACTTCTCGTTTCAAATGGCGACCCAAGCGTCGCCGATGTTCTCGCCCTGCTCGGCAAAAACTGTCTTGTTGCCGAACTGCGCGACTCCAGGAATTCTCAGCCTGGCCATGAACGCTTCTTGGCTGCCATTATAGACGCTTACAGACGGCGCTTCCCTGAATCCATTCCTGATCTGAAAGAAGATCTCACTAGAGTGTCTTCTACCAGACAGCCGGTTCTGGAGGTGGCTGTGGCTGCGGCGCTCCTACAATACCAGCCGGACCACGCGACCAGATTCGAGAGGCTCCTACTGAGAAAGCTCCAAAAGGACAAGGAGCACCACGTTCGCGAATGGATCCTCCGAAACCCAGAGTTTGCTCAGTATCTCAGAGCTGAAGAAGCATCTTTCAACACGCTGAAAGACATCCTCGACGAGTACAGGACCAAGAAGCCCGAATTGGCGCTGAGAATTGTAGATCAGATTCTGAGCGAACCACCAGGCACGGGGCGGGATCGTTACTGGGGCGCTGCGCTACGAATTCTGGGGAGCATCGGCGGGGACGAAGCAGACGCATTGTTCTTAAATTTCATGACTCAGCGGCTTGCTGATGGGTGGGACAACCCACAGGTACAACACGTCCTTGCCAGCGAGCCTGGACGGACACTCCTTCGCAGGAGTTTTTGGAGGCTTCTGGATAAGGCAGGCAGCGAGGGCAATTGGGAGATTCTCTTCGACGTTTACGCCTCGCGCCCGCCCGAATCCGAACTGGTCAATCTGATCGAGGCAGCGTATGTCCGAGGCCAAGGCCCTTCGCCGTTGATTGTGGAACATCTCGTGCCGAGGCTACTTGAAAGACAATTCCTCTCGCCAACATTCCAACAACACGTCGCCAATCGTGAGTTTCTGATAAGAACGGCAAAGCACCTCTGTAGACTTGTAGTCGAAACAACGAGTTTCCTTCGTGGTGTCACGAACGAATGGGCTTCGACACGAGCCAAGGCCAAACGCAGGCTCTTGCCAAGAGTTCAGACTGGGGTTCGGATCGCAATCGCAAATAGCTTGACCGACAGCACTCTAAGAGCTCAGATAGAAAGGCTTTCCAGGAATATCGAAGAGTGGGCCGACAACGATTCGCCGAAACTTGAAGCAGCAATTTCATCGTATGCCTTGACAACCATTCCCGTTGAGCATGCACTCGACAGGAGTTATCTGGAACAATTCTTTCGTGACCGACCGCGAGGACCGAATGATTTTGCCTTGTTTGCAGGCGCAAACGCTTGGGTTATCGATCTGATTTTCGCGGATGAACAAGGACCTTGGCCCAAAACAGAACTGCTCCTCACTCAAATTAATCGGACCTTCGTTTTTGTCAGTCAGTTGCGGAAGGGAGCCGAGGCCCAAATCGAAACGATCGATCATACTGTGCGTGTGGAACTCGCCATCCGTCTGAGAGAGCTTCTGTCCGACATAGAGGGCGACCTTGCTGGCTACTTCATCCTTCGAGATATCCTGGACGAAGCTGGCCTTCACCCTGTGATGCCAAAACTAGGTGAGCGTGTGGAGGAAAAGGAACTGTCGAGCAGACGTCACAAGGTGATTCGCGATCCGAGTCGGCGGGGTGTATTGCGTGCATTTGGCCTGGGCATTCGAGTGGACGATATGATCGTTGGCAGCGGGACCGTTATGAAATCTGGAGGCGAAGATGATCGCGATTGATTTCGGAACTAGTAACTCCTCAATCACAGTATTCTCCAAAAATGATACGGAACCACGCCTGCAACCCGTTGCATTCGGCGATTCCGACAGCTACGATCACAACGTAATGCCATCCGCGGTTTGCACGTGCAAAAACTCAGAATGTCAGGCCAAACCGGAAGTATATGGCCATGATGCAATTAGACACCAGTTCGATCTCACGCATGACAGTACGCTTCTGCAAGAAATGAAGCTCTATTTCGATGAAAGCACGCTAAATGCACCAACCTTTGCAGAAAAAAAGCAGATTACGACCCTGCGCGAGGAGGGAGGGTTTTTGACACCCGTTTCAAAGACTTACAAGTATCCACGATATGCGGGCGACGTGCCACTAAAACCAAACGAATTTGTGCCTGGCACCGCCAGGCTAATTCACGAGTTGATTCGTTTGAACAAGTCCGGAGCGGAAGATAGGCAAGAGATTGTCATTGGAGTTCCTGCGAGTTTCCATGATACAGGCATGAGGCGGCTACGCGAGGCGGCGAAAGCGGGCGCATTTGGTGAGGGTGGCAGCTACGAGGGACTTTATCTCTACTTAGAGCCTGTTGCAGCAGCTCGGTCCTACATGACAATCGGAAAAGGAAATACCCTTGTGCTCGACTATGGCGGAGGCACTTTGGATATCACCGTGATGACCATCGGGCAGCAAGATATGATTGATCGGCCCAAGATCGTGATCAGTGGTTTTCCGGAAGCCGGGGCGCGGATGGATCAGGCGATTCTCCATTACAGCTTGTCCCGCAACGCCCAAATAAAGGAGTGGTACGATGCACAGCCGATGCAGATGAGGCTGCGGGTGAAGCGAAATGTCGAGAGAGCCAAGATCGCGCTCTCCACGACAGATGAGGCCACCGTTGAGTTACCCGGTTCGGGCTTCGATCCGCTACGATTGACAACGGGAGACTTGTCATCAGCTCTTCAGGCGATAATTACGCGGATGGTAGCCAAGGTGTCGCAAACGGTGACGAAGGCTGTGGAGGGGATCGAGAATATCGATTTTGTAGTGCTTAGCGGAGGCACATCATTGAATCGTGTCGTCCAAATCGCTGTCCAGGCAATGTTTCAGCATATTCCCATTGAGCGCTTTGTGTTACCAGACCCGACAAAGCCCGAGGATGTGGAGAGGTGCCTCTGTGCAGTTGTTCGGGGCTTGGCTTGGCTGCGTCATGACGGCTACACGCCTATCGAACTTCCACTTCCGCAAGGAACATAGCTGAGAGGAAATAATCCTGCGCGAAGCCGCAAACCACCGTAGAAATCCTCCTGAAGGAAGCGCCGGCTGCTACCACAATGGGCTTGGGCAGCCGCGCTTGGCCTCCGCGGATTGCCTCGCCCCCCATCGTGCGGGAGGTCCGTTGAAAGTCCCGTAGCGCCAGCAGCTCCGCCGCTTGGCCGCGACACGCTACTCGCAGAATGTTAAGCCAGCCCCAAGCGGACCGTTGCCCGAAAGGCCCGATTGGACCATAATCTTGCTGGACGGCATTTCAGCTTCAACTTCCCCCCTCCCCCCGCAACCCCTTGCGCCATTTGACACTCGTCCTCTGCCAGTGATACATGTAGGATTCTTTCACGAGGACATCCAATGGCGGACGAGCAAAAGCCCGGAGGCTCCGAGGCGCCTCCTCCGGGGAAGGGCGAGGCTGCGGAACAGCCCAAGAAACCAGCCGCCGATGCCGCCGCCAAGCCCGCTCCCCCCAAGCCGGCCGCCCCGGCGGCTCCCAAACCGCCGCCCGTCATGGCCGCCACTCCCTGGGAGAGCGACCTCGCGCGCGAGTTGAAGGAACGGTTTGGCGACCTCGTCCGCGAAACCTCCACGTACCTGGGCCAGAACTTCGTCGTCGTTAAGCCGGAGGCGGCCATACCGGTGCTGGAGTACCTGAAGCTGGATGGCGATTTCGATTACCTGGTGGACGTCACCGCGGTGGATTGGCCCAAGCGCGCCGAGCGGTTCGACCTGGTCTACATCGTCTACAGCTTTTCGCGCAACGAGCGCATGCGCGTCAAGACTTTCATCGCCGATGGCTTCCGTCCCGAGACCGCCGTGGGCGTGCACCTCACCGCCAATTGGCTGGAGCGCGAGGTGTTCGACATGTTCGGCATCGAGTTCGCCGGGCACCCGGACATGCGGCGCATCCTGCTGCCCGAGGAATGGCAGGGCTATCCCCTGCGCAAGGACTACTCCATCATTCAGCAGGACCAGGCTTGGGTGCAGGCGAACCTGAATATCGAAAGCGGCCAGTGACGCCGGTATGCCGGATTCAACATTCTTAGATTCCACCGAACTGGTTCTCAACATGGGCCCGCAGCACCCCTCCACACACGGGGTGCTGCGCGTCATCCTCAAGCTCGACGGAGAGAAGGTGCTGGGCACGGAATGCGTCATCGGCTACCTGCATCGCGGCGTCGAGAAGATCGCCGAGAACCGCACCTACGCGCAGTTCAACCCGTACGTGGACCGCATGGATTACGTGGCCGCCGTATCCAACGGCCTCGGCTACTGCCTGGCGATCGAAAAGCTGCTGAACGTGGAGGCGCCGCCGCGCGCGCAGGCGGTCCGCGTCATCCTCACCGAGCTCAACCGCATTGCCAGCCACCTGCTGTGGCTGGGCACGCACGCGCTCGATATCGGCGCCATCACGCCCGTGTTCTACTGCCTGCGCGAGCGCGAAGAGGCGCTCAAGATCTTCGAGAAATATTGCGGCGCGCGGCTCACCACGCATGCCTTCCGCATCGGCGGCTTGCTGTACGAAACCTACGACGGCTTCGAGCAGGAGGTGCGCACGTTCTGCGACATGTTCCTGCCCAAGGTGGACGAGTACGAAGAGCTGCTGACCAACAACCGGATCTGGGTGGGGCGGCTGAAGAACGTGGGCATCCTGAACGCGGACGAGTGCAAGGAGTACGGCGTGACCGGGCCGGTGCTGCGCGCGTCGGGCGTGAAGTGGGACCTGCGCAAGGCGCAGCCGTATTCGGGCTACGAGAAGTACGATTTCGAAATACCCACGCGCCGGAACGGCGACACCTACGACCGGTACATGGTGCGCATGGAGGAGATGCGGCAGGCGGTGCGCATCATGCGCCAGGCGGTGGACGGCCTTCCCGAAGGTGCGATCATGGGAAAAGTGGGGAAGGTGATCAAGCCGGCGATGGGCGAGGCCTACGTCTCCATTGAAGCGCCCAAGGGCGAGTTAGGCTACTACGTGGTCTCCGACAACTCGACGCAGCCCTACCGCGTGCGCGTGCGGCCGCCTTCGTTCGTGAATCTGCAGGCGCTCGACCGCATGGTGCGCGGCGGGCTGGTGGCCGACGTAGTGGCGGTGATCGGGACGCTGGATATCGTGTTGGGAGAGATAGACCGGTGAGAAGAGAGGGACCGGGAACCGGGGGCCAGGGGCCGGGGATAGGCGGCGCGCTCCGCTCGCAGCGTTCTGGAAGAGGCGCGAGCGAAGCGAGCTTCCTTCCCCTGGCCCCCGGTCCCTGGCCCCTGGCTCCCAGGATTTCGAATTATGCGTAATCTCCTGAAGAAGATTTTCCTCGTGGACCTGTTCCAGGGGCTGTGGGTGACCTTCCGCTACCAGCATCCCCGCAACATCTACACCGAGCAGTACCCGGCGGAGCGGCCCAAGGTGGCGGAGCGGTATCGCGGGGCGCCGCGGCTGAATATCAATCCCGATAACGGCGAGACGCTGTGCATCGCCTGTAACCTGTGCGCGCTGGCCTGCCCCGAGGCTCTGATCGTAGTCGGGAGCGAGCGCAACGAAGCCACCCGCCGCAAGGAGCTCACCACTTTCACGTACGATACTTCCCGCTGCATGTTCTGCGGGCTGTGCGAAGACGCCTGCCCCGTGGACGCGTTGGAGCTGACGCAGGACTTCGAGCTGGCCACCTATACCCGCGAAGGCCAGATCTGGGACCGGCAGACGCTCGAAGAGGGCCCAAGGCCCACGCCATACAAATGCTGATCGATACCGTGCTGTTCTACATGTTCGCCGCGCTGGTGCTGGGCGGCGGCGTCCTCACCATCACGCGGCGCAACGCGGTGCACAGCGCCATTTCGCTGATCGTTTCGCTGCTGGGCGTGGCCGGGCTGTACCTGCTGCAACAGGCGGAGTTCCTGTTCGCCGTACAGATTGTGCTGTACGTGGGCGGCATCATGGTGCTGTTCCTGTTCGTGATCATGCTGGTGAACCTGGACCTGGCGGCCAAGGAGCGGCAGTTCAACAAGCAATGGCTGGTGGCGCTGGCGGCGGTGGCCGCGGTGGCCGCCGAGATCGGCTACTTTATTTATCGCGGCAAGGACGCGTTTCACATCGCCGAACCCGCCACCATGGCTTTGGCTCCCCCGGCGCTGGGCAACACCGAAATGCTGGCCGACACCCTTTTTTCCGAGTACCTGCTGCCCTTCGAGATCGCTTCCATCCTGCTGCTGGTGGCGGTGGTGGGCGCGGTGGTGATGGCCAAGAAGAGGATCTGACGAATGCACCCCATTACCACGGTTCATTACCTGGCCCTGAGCGCCGCCCTGCTGCTCATCGGCACCGTGGGCGTGTTGACGCGCCGCAATATCGTGGTCATTCTGATGTCCATCGAGCTGATTCTCAACGCGGTGAACATCAACCTGATCGTCTTTTCGCGGATCTGGCACAACATGGACGGGCAGATCTTCGCGATTTTCGTGATTACCGACGCCGTGGCCGAAGCCGCCGTGGGACTGGGCATCCTGATCGCGCTGTTCCGCAATAAGGAAACGGTGCTGGCCGATGAAATCGATTTGCTGAAGTGGTAGGAGAGCCGTGAATTTCCTGGACCGAATCTGGCTGATCCCTCTGTTCCCGCTCCTCGGGGCGGTGCTGATGCTGCTGGTGGGCAAGTTTCTCGACCCGCAGCCGCACTCCGATCTGGCGGTGGCTCCCGGCGTAGAGCCCGTGGCGGAGCATGGACACGAATCGAGCGGCCCTTCGGGCCATGGGGGCAGGCCAGGAGGCCTACCCCACTCGCACGCGCATTCGCCGTTCAAATTCCTGGTCAGCCTCCTCTGCCCCGGCATGGTGCTGTTGTCCTTCATCTTTTCCGCCGGCGCGGTGTGGCAGCTTTCGCAGCAAACCACGCGGGTGCACCAGGTCATCCAGTTCACCTGGCTCGCCGGGCTGCCGTTCCACATGGCCAACGGACACCTGGCCACGTTTCAGGCGGACTGGGGATTTCTGCTCGATCCGTTGAGCTCGGTGATGATCCTGGTGGTGACTGGCGTGGGCTTCCTGATTCACGTGTACTCCGTCGGGTACATGGCCCACGACGGCGGCTACTACCGGTTTTTCGGCTACCTGAACCTGTTCGTCTTCTTCATGCTCATGCTGGTGCTGGCCAACAACTACACGCTGCTGTTCGTGGGCTGGGAAGGCGTGGGCTTGTGCAGCTACCTGCTGATCGGCTTCTATTTCCACAAGAAGTCGGCGGCCGATGCGGGCAAGAAGGCGTTCGTGGTGAATCGCGTGGGCGACGCCGGCTTCATCCTGGGGATGCTGCTCCTGCTCTCGGTCGTGGGCACGGTGCGCTTCACCGACGTCAACGCGGCGCTGCGCGGCTTCTCTCCGGAGGCGGGTTTCGGGGTGCTCAGCGCGGTGGCGTTGCTGATGTTCATCGGCGCCACCGGCAAATCGGCGCAATTCCCCTTGTACGTCTGGCTGCCCGACGCCATGGAGGGCCCCACGCCGGTCTCCGCGCTCATCCACGCGGCCACCATGGTGACCGCGGGCGTGTACATGGTGGCGCGCTCTTCGGCGTTGTTCCAGTTGACCCCCAAGACCTCGATGATCGTGGCCGTGGTGGGCGCGTTCACGGCCATTCTGGCGGCGACCATCGCGCTGGTGCAGAACGATATCAAGCGCGTGCTGGCCTACTCCACGGTCAGCCAGTTGGGCTACATGTTCCTGGCAGCGGGGGTGGGCGCCTACTGGGTGGCCATCTTCCACCTGTTCACGCACGCGTTTTTCAAGGCCCTCCTCTTCCTGGGCTCGGGCTCGGTGATTCATGCCCTGTCGGGTGAGCAGGACATGCGGCGCATGGGAGCGCTCAAGGACAAGATTCCGATTACGCACTGGACCATGTGGGCCGGTTCGATTGCCATTGCGGGCATCCCCGGCTTCGCTGGCTTCTTCTCGAAGGACGAGATTCTGTGGCAGACCTTCCGCTCGGGTGCGACGGTGCTGTATGTCGTGGGTCTGACGACAGCCGCCCTGACCGCGTTCTACATGTGGCGGCTCATGAATCTGACGTTCTACGGCAAGTCGCGCGTGGCCCCGGAAGTGGCGGCGCACATCCACGAGTCGCCCGCCGTCATGACCGTGCCGCTGGCGCTGCTGGCCACGGGCAGTGTGTTGGCCGGTTGGCTAGGCACGCCGAAGCTGTGGAACCTGCCCGAGAGTTTCCGGGCGTTCGAACGGTGGCTCGAGCCGGCCTTCGCTTCCCCGGCGATGGAAGCGGTCCAAGAGGCCGGGCATGACGCCTCGCTCGAGTGGACGCTGATGCTCCTGTCGGTGGGGATCGCCATCATTGGCATCTACGTCGCGCGCGTCTTCTATCACCAGAGACCCGGGATTCCGGACCGCATCGAGGCCGCCTGCCGGCCGGTGCACACCTTGCTCTACAACAAGTGGTACGTGGACGAGATCTACGATTTCCTCTTCGTCAACGGCCTGTGTAAAGGCGGCGGCCTGCTGTGCGGCGCCTTCGACCGCGACGTGGTGGATGGCGGCGTGAACGGCGCGGGCTGGCTGACGCGCTTTAGCGCCACATTCTCCATGTGGTGGGACACCTGGATCATCGATGGCGCGGTGCGCTTCACCTCGTTCTTCGTGAAGATGCTTTCCTACCCGATGTGCCTCCTGCAAACCGGGCGCGTGCAGGCGTACGCGTTCTTCGTGGTGGCCGGAGCCCTGGTGTTCTTCGGATACTACATCGTGCGGTAACCTATGGACCAGCATTTACTGAGCATCGTTCTCCTGACGCCGATGGCCGGCCTGTTGGTGCTGCTCTTCCTGCCCGCGAAGAGCAAGAACCTGATCCGCCTCTGGGCGAACCTGGCGTCGCTCGCCGGATTTCTGATCTCGCTCCCGCTGGTCTCGCGCTTCCAGACGGGCGTGGCCGGCTTCCAGATGGAGGAGCGCGCCGACTGGATTCCCACCCTGGGCGCGCACTATCACCTCGGCATCGACGGCATCAGCCTGCTGCTGGTGATGCTCACCACGCTGATGGGATTCCTCTCGATCCTCTCTTCCTGGAATGCGATTCAGGACCGCACGAAGGAATATTACGCCATGTTCCTGCTGTTGCAGACGGGCATGATCGGCGTGTTCCTGGCGCTCGATTTCTTCCTGTTCTACATCTTCTGGGAGCTGGTGCTGGTGCCCATGTACTTCATCATCGGGGTGTGGGGCGGCCCGCGGAAGCTGTACGCGGCGATCAAATTTTTCCTGTACACGCTAGCCGGGTCGGTGCTGATGCTGCTCGGCATTTTGACGCTCTACTTCCAGCACTTCAAGCAGTTCGGCTTCTACACCTTTGAAATCTCCGACCTCATGAAGACCGACCTGACGCTGGGCATGCAGCAGTGGGTCTTCTGGGCCTTTTTCGTGGGCTTCGCCATCAAGGTGCCCATGTTCCCTTTCCACACCTGGCTGCCGGACGCGCACGTGGAGGCGCCCACGGCGGGCTCGGTGATCCTGGCGGCGGTGCTGCTGAAGATGGGAACGTACGGCTTCCTGCGCTTCTCGCTCCCGCTGCTGCCTCGGGCGTCCATGGATAAGACCATCGTCGAGATTCTGGCTGTGCTCTCCATTGTGGGCATCATTTACGGCGCGCTGGTGAGCCTGATGCAGCAGGACTGGAAGAAGCTGGTGGCGTACTCTTCGGTGAGCCACCTGGGCTTCTGCACGCTGGGGATCTTTTCCATGAACCCCAACGGCATCGCCGGCAGCGTGTTGCAGCAGATCAATCACGGCATTTCGACGGGCATGCTCTTCCTGGTAATCGGCATCATTTACGAGCGCCGCCACACGCGCGAGATTTCCGAGTACGGCGGCCTGGGGCACGTCATGCCGCGCTTCGCCGTGATCTTCGCCATTGCCATGCTGAGCTCCGCGGGGCTGCCGCTGCTGAACGGCTTCATCGGCGAGTTCACCATCTTGCAAGGCGCCTTCGAAGCCAACCGCGCCTGGGCGGCCTTCGCCGTAACCGGCGTGATTCTGGGCGCGGCCTACCTGCTATGGCTATACCAGCGCACCATGCTGGGGCAGGTGACCAACGGGAAGAACCTGGGGCTGCCCGACATGAGCTTCCGCGAAGTGGCGGTCTTTGTGCCGCTGATCGCGTGGGCCATCTGGATCGGCGTCTACCCCAAGCCGTACTTCGATATCCTGCGCCAGCCGGTGACGGAGATCGTGGAGCGCGTGCGGCCGGGCTACTTCCAAGCCGGGGGCCAGATAAACGGGGGCCAGGGGCCGGGGGCCAGGGGCCAGGGAGAGGCGGCTCGCTCCGCTCGCGACATTTCCAAAACGCTGCGAGCGGAGCGAGCTTCCTTCCCCCGGCCCCGACCCGCAGCGGCAGCGGGTACCCCGCCTGGCCCCCGGCCCCCAGCCCCCGGAGGTGACCGGTGAGCCAGTTCTACACCTCCACCGACCACTTCACCATCATCCCGGCGGTCATGCTGGCGCTGTTCGGCTGCGCCATCCTGCTGTTCGATTTCCTCGTTTTCCCCGACCCGCGCCAGCGCAAGTACCTGCTCATCTTCGTGGCCCTGGCCGAAGGCTTCACCGGCTACGCGCTCTACCGCCAGACGGAGTGGTTAACAGCCAACGGGCAGACCAGTCTCACCGGCTTCGGCGGATCGGTGACGGTGGACGGTTTCGGCATCTTCTTCAACTGGATTTTCGTGATTGCCGCCATGATCGTGGCGGTGGTGTCTTACAAGTACCTGGAAATCTCGGGCGAGCACCACGGCGAATACTATGGGCTGATCCTGTTCGCCCAGAGCGGCATGTATTTCCTGGCCACCGGCACCGACCTCATCACCCTGTTCATCGGGCTGGAGCTGATGGCCCTGACCTTTTACGTGATGGTCGGCTTCCTGCGCACCGACAAGCGCTCCAACGAGGCGGCCATCAAGTACCTGCTGTTGGGCGCCTTCTCCAGCGGCTTCCTGGTGTACGGCTTTTCGCTGATGTACGGGATGGCCGGCTCCACCAAGCTGGCGGTGGTCGCCGAGGCCATCCGCCAGCGGCCGCTCTGGGATCCGGTGGTCTTCCTCGCGCTGGCCACGACGTCGGTGGGGCTGCTGTTCAAAATCTCCGCCGCGCCCTTCCATATGTGGGCGCCCGACGCCTACGAGGGCGCACCCACCACCGTGACGGCCTACCTCGCTGTGGCCTCCAAGGCGGCGTCCATCGCTTTCCTGCTGCGCATTTTCATGGGCCCGTTCTGGTCGGCCAAAGAAGTCTGGGAGCCCATCCTGTCGGTGGTGGCCGTGCTCACCATGACGGTGGGCAACCTGGCGGCCATTAACCAGACCAACATCAAACGGCTGCTCGCTTATAGCTCGATCTCCCACGCGGGTTACATGCTGCTCGGCCTGGTGGCGGGCAACGACACGGGCATCAACGGCATCGCCGTCTACGTGATGGTCTACACCTTCATGAACCTGGGCGCGTTTCTGGTAGTGGTGGCGCTGCGGCGGCAGAACATCATCGGCGAGGACCTGGACGATATCGCCGGCCTCATGAGCCGCAGCCCCGGCTATGCGGTGCTGATGCTGATCTTCCTGCTCTCGCTGGCCGGCATTCCTCCCACCGCCGGGTTCCTGGGCAAGTACTACATTTTCCTGTCGCTCATCCAGACTGGCCACTTCACGCTGGCCGTGATCGGCACGCTGTATGTGGCCGTGGCGATCTACTACTACTTCAAGATTGTACGCAGCATGTTTATTCGCGAGAGCACGGAGAAGGCGCCCATGGCTACCAGCGCCGGATTGCGCCTGGCGCTGGGCGTGAGCGGCGTGCTGACGCTGGCCATCGGGGTCTACCCCGAGCCGTTCCTGCGCCTGGCGCAGACCTCGCTGTTGCGGTAAGGACATTATGAACGCGGTCTTTTCCCATCCGTTGTTCGCGCCGATTGTGACGACGCTGGTCATCATCGGCGCTTTCCCGCTGGTGGCCGGCTACATTGTGCTGATCGAGCGCAAGATCCTGGCCGACTTCCAGGTGCGCCTGGGTCCCATGCGCGTAGGACCGCACGGCCTCTTGCAACCCATCGCCGACGCGCTCAAGCTGCTGCTCAAGGAAGACATCATTCCCACCGATTCGGACCACGCCATCTTCTGGTTCGCCCCCTGCGTTTCCACTATCACCGGGCTCACCGCGTTCGCCGTGCTGCCCTTCGCGCGCAACATCGCCGTGGCCGACGTGAACGTGGGGCTGCTGGTAGTCTCGGCCATGTCCGCGGTGGGCATCCTCGGCATCATCCTGGGCGGCTGGTCTTCCAATAGCCATTATTCGCTGCTGGGCGCGCTGCGCAGCGCGGCGCAACTGGTGAGCTACGAAGTGGCGCTGGCCTTCGCCCTGCTTTCCGCGGTGATGGCGGCCGGCACCCTGAGCATGCAGGGGATCGTGAAGGCGCAGGCCGAGCGCGGCGTCTGGTTCGTGTTCGACAATTACTTCTTCATGATCGTGCCCTTCGCGCTGTACATCATCGCCGCCACCGCGGAGACCAATCGCGCGCCCTTCGACCTGCCGGAGGCGGAATCCGAGCTGGTGGCCGGCTTCCACACCGAGTACAGCGGCTTCCGCTGGGCGCTCTACTTCCTGGCGGAGTACGCCAATATTTTCGTGATCTCGGCCGTGGCCGTGACCCTGTTCTGGGGCGGCTGGCTGCGGCCCTTCCCCAGCATCGGCTGGCTGCACTATCCGCTCGATTTCGGCTTTCCCGTGCTGCTGTTTGCGGGCTCGGGGCTGCTGACCTTCCCCATGGTGAAGAAGCTGAAGGACCCGCTGCAGCAGAAGGTGCTGGTGGGGGCCGCGTTGCTGCTGCTGCTGCTGGCCGCGCTCTTCGCCATTCCGGTGGTCAACGGCGCGGTGATCGGCCTGTTCTGGTTCCTGTTCAAAGTGTCATGCATCATCTATCTCATGATCTGGTTCCGCGGCACGTTCCCGCGCTTCCGCTACGACCAGCTCATGAACATCGGCTGGAAGATCGCCATTCCCGTGGGCATGGCGGCGGTGCTGATCAACGCCGTGCTGGGCATGACGCGGCAGCCGTAGGGGTCGCGGTAGGATGCCTTCGCATCCGGCTCCGAGACACCCGCCATCGACCAGTCGCTCGGCATGCACTCCGCCAGCGGCGCGCAGATCGCGCCCCTCGGCCGCTACGTCGTCTTCGCGGATGGTATGCCGCCATCGTCGTGGCGTTTTCGTCCGATTTTCGGACCTTGTCCTTTCTGAGTTCATCTGTTCATTTCATGATCAGGCCTTGGCCGGGTGCAACTGCGCCAGAGTCACGCCCGCGGGCACGAGCAGACGTCGCCAGATAGGTGGGCTCGTGCCGAGCAGGGTAACCTTGAACGGGCGACCTCGGACTTGCTGACGCCGGCGCGATGTAGTTTCCTGATCTCGGCTGTGTGCCGTGCCGCCGTTGGCGGCCGTCCCAGTCGCTTGCCGTTCTGCTGAGCGTGCGCCAACCCGGCGCGTAACCGTTCCCCGAGGATTTCCCGTTCGAATGCCGCGAACACGGCGAGCAAGCACTGAGCGGCCCCAACGGTCGAGCCGCCAGACCAGTACGACATCGATCTCGCGGCGAGCGGCCCCCTTTCATCCGGGGCTTGGGCGAACAACGAGCCAATCGTCAGCGCCAGTATCGACGCCAGCCATTGGCCTGGAAGCCATCCGTAGCGCACTCGAAATCGTGACATCACGTCCCCCGCGGCCGATGCCAACCGGGCGCCGGTTTCGGCGGCCTCTCCGGGCCGGCCATCAAGCCCATCGCCCTGCGCCTGGTCTACCAGGCGGCGCACGCGGTGAAGATCCCCGTGGTCGGCCTGGGCGGTATCGCGACCGGCGTGGATGCGGCCGAATTCCTGATCGCCGGCGCCCGCGCGGTCGAAGTCGGCACGGCGACCTTCTGGGATCCGCGCTCGCCGGTGCGCATCGCCGAAGAGCTGGGAGAGTTTCTGAAGCGCGAGAAGATCGCGGCAGTCTCTGGGCTGGTTGACACCTTGCAGATGTAGCGCGGGCCGCTACTTCTTCTCTTCCAGCATCGCCCGCAGGCTCGAAATTTCCCTCTTCAGGCGGTTCTGGCGGCCGATCATCATCAGCACGTACACCACCAGGATGATCCACGCAGCGGTGAGGCCCCAGCTCAAGTATTCGTAGTTGTGCTGGAGGAAGATCTTCTCGCGCTCCAGGTCTTCCACCGTAACCTGCGCCAGCAGCATGGGGAGTTGCGTCAGTTGCATAAGTCCTTTCTCACAGCGCATGCGCCATGCGGCGCAGGGAGTCGAGTTCCCGTTGCGATTCTTCCTGGCGCAAACGGACGGCAATCATCACCGCCCCCAGCAGCGCCATGGCCAGCATGTTCCAGAGGAAGTGCTTCGTCCAGTCGGGCGGGAAGCTGCCGCCGGCCCAGAAGACCGGCTGCGGGTGCTGCGTGCGCCACCACTTGATGGAGAAAATCACGATGGGCACGTCGATGAACGCGAAGATGGAAAACACCGCCGCGAATGTGGCGCGCTGCGTGGGCTCTTCGATGGCCCGCCGCAGCATCAGGTAGCCGGCGTAGAGCAGCCAGCAGACCAGCGCGGAAGTCAGGCGCGCGTCCCAGGCCCACCAGATGCCCCAGATCTCGCGGCCCCAGATGGAGCCGGTCACCAGGTTGCCCGCCAGAAACGCCAGGCCGACTTCGGTCACGGCCACGGCCAGCGCGTCGAACTTGAAGTTCTTGGTGAGCAGGAAGCCGACGCTGGCGATCAAAGCCACGGCGGCGGCGATCATGGCGGTGATGGCCATGGGGACGTGGAAGAAGATGATCTTGAACACCTCCCCCTGCCGCGTCTCTTCGGGCAGCCGCGCAATGGTGTAGATGTTCCACACCAGGATCGCCAGCGCCGCGATGCCCAGCACGTAAAGAATCTTATTAGTCATATTTCACCCCACTAGCACCGTCTCCACCAACACCAAAGAGACCGCAGTATACACAACGTCGAAGCCGATCAGCATTTTCAGCCAAGCTTCATTGTCCGCCCCGATGGGCTTGCCCGCAACCAATGCCGAGGTCAACTGCATGGCGCCCATCAGCGCCGGCACCAGAATGGGATAGGTCAGCATGGGCAGCATTACTTCGCGCAGCCGGATGTTGACCGTGAGCGCGCTGAAGATAGTGCCGATCACGGTTAGCCCCCAGGTGCCCAGCGCCAGCACCAGCAGCAGCTCCCAGAATTGCCCGGTCACGCTCAGATTATTGAAGATGCTGAACACGGGCAGCGACACCAGCTCCACGGCCAGCACCAGGACGTAGTTGGCCAGCGCCTTGCCCAGGTAGAGCGCCGCGCCCGAGACCGGGGCCGCGATGAGGGCGTCCAGGCAGTCGTTGGGCAGCTCGCGCGCGAAGCTGCGGTTCAACACCAGCGTGCCGGCGAAAGCGAACACGATCCACAGCAGGCCGCCCGAAATGTCGCGCGCCGTCTCGACCGGGATGTCGAAGGCGAAGCTGAACATCAGCAGGATCACCAGGGCGAAGGCGAAGGACGCGTTGATGGCTTCCTTGGTGCGAAACTCGGCGCGCAGATCCTTGGCGGCGACCACGAACACCTGGCGGAAAAATTGCATCAGCCCTCGCCGTACCGCGCGTAGACCAGCCCGGGGTCGGCCACCATTTCCGCCGTGCACGGGCCGTGAAACGCCACCTGGCCGCGCACCAGCAGCGCGACGTGCGAGGCCAGCTCGAGGGCTTCCCGCAACTGGTGGGTCGACATGACGATGGTCTTGCCATCGGCGAGGGCGGCGCGCAGCAGGGTTTGCAGCACGGCGATGGCGCGATCGTCGAGCGCGGTGAACGGCTCGTCGAGCAGCAGCACCGAGGGCTCGTGGAGAAAGGCGCGGGCCACCGCCAGGCGCTGCCGCATGCCGCGCGAGAACTCGCGCACCAGGCCGTTGCGCACGCGCTCCAGGCCCGTCCGCTCGAGCCATTCGAGCGCCGACTTCCGCGGATTGGCCAGCCCGTAGAGTTTGCCGAACAGGATGAGGTTTTCCAGCGCGGATAGCTCGTCGTAGACCGAGATGCCGTGCCCGATGAAGCCCACCCGGCGGCGCGTTTCGGTTTCCCGCGGTTCGGTGCCGAAGATTTTGACGGCCCCGCGCTGCGCGCGCGAAAACCCGGCGACGATGCGCAACAGCGTGGTCTTACCGGCGCCGTTGCGCCCGATCAGCGCCAGGCACGCGCCGCCCTCGGCAGTGAGCCGCACGTCGCGCAGGGCGGGATAGTCTCCGTAGAACTTCCAGATGCCCTCAACGGCGACCGCGCTCATTGCCCCCCTTGGCTGCCGCCGGGCCCGCTGGCGCCGCGGCCGGCGCGCGATAGAGCAGCACGAAGCCCAGCGCCAGGATGCCCAGAGCCAGGCCCGCGATGAGCGGGGCTTTGCCGTTCAAGCGGGGCATGATCTGCTCGACCGGCGGACCGCTGTCCTGCTCGCCGGCGGCTTCGCTGTTCTCGGCCGCAGGCGCCGCCACGGCGCCGGTGAGCTCGATCTTGTAGGAGGTCCCCTTCAGGCCGAAGATGTGCGCTTTCGAGCGCGGCTCCTGCCCCAGGTCGCTGAGGCCAGCGCCCGCCAGCGTCACCCCGTCGGGTGCAATCAGGTAGGTGTCGTCGGCCTTGGCGGCCACTTGCCCCTGGTAGGGCGCGCCATCGGCGTGGGGAACGGTGTAGGCCAGGTCGAAGCGTGTGTCGCCCGGCTTGATCGGAAAATCCACCTTGTAGATGCCCGCCCTGCCGGCCGCGCTGACCGGCGCGGGAATGGGCATGCCGCCGGGGGCGGTGGCGTTCACCTGCACCTTGCCGTTGGCCTCCGCCGGCAGGAAGAAGTGCAGCGTGCCGCCTTCCGGATCGTTCCACGCAGTGAGACCGGTGTTGGCGTACATATACGTTTCGTTGATCACCATCTGCCCGCCCGACGGTTGAAACAGGATCATGTGCTTGGAGAGCTTGGCGCCGCCGGGCTGCTTGGACGCGCTGTAGACATCGATGCGCAGGTCGGTGGTGGGCACGCCCGGCGGCAGCATGTGATTGTAGGTGACACCGTCGAAGGCGGTGCGGATCACGTGCGGGCCTTGCACTTCCTGATTAATGGTGAACTTGCCCTCGGCGTCGGACTTGGCCTGGTCGATCAGCTCGATGCCGTTCTGGCCGAGCTTGTTCAAGGCCACGGTGGCTCCGGGCTGCACCTTGCCCGTGGTGTGGTTGACCACGATGCCGCTGACCGCGGCCATCGCCGGCAGGGAAAACAGCAGAACAAAGCCAATCCGGCGCATCACCTGGCCACCTTCATGGGCTTGCCGCACTCTCCGCAGAACTTCAATTCCTTCTCGAATTTCGCTCCGCAAGCATGACAAACCAAGCCGCTTGTCTTCACTGGAGCCGCTTTCGGAACGGGCGGCGGTACGGCTCCGTTCATGCCCAGTTGGATCTTCACCCGGTCGACTTCGGCGAGCACCGAAGCCAGCTCCTTCTGCAAGTCTTTCTTGGTCGCCTGGTAGTCGTCGTCGGAGAGTTTGCCGACCCGATATTCGAACTGCAAGTCGCGCAGATTCTCGTAGATGGCGGCTTTGCGCTCATCCAGATGTTGAAATGGCGATTCGGGCTCGGGAACGGGCAGGTCCTGCGGCCTGACGCCGAGTATGAACGCGATAACGGCGATCGCGAGAATGCAGGTTATAGCTATGATCACCTAACCACCAGATGCTTCATTCCATGTTGGCCAGATCCCGGTCGATCTGGTCCTTATACTTGTCGAGCGCGGGGTCGTCCGGGTCGATGGGCCCGATCTCGGGTAGGGGCTTCGGCTTCCGGTACTTCTTCAGGAACAGCCAGATGAAAACCAGGCCGACGCCCACCGAGGCGTAGGGCACGATCCAACCGAATGCGCTGGGCGGCGCCAGATAGATGCCCGCGCCGTAATCGCGGATGAAGCCCTGGACGATCTGGTCGTCGGTCATGCCCACGGCCTGCATGCGCGCAATGCGTTCCTTGGCCGGTTTCGAGAAGCCGCACTCGAGCATGCTGCAGGTGGAGACCGAATCCTTGCAGCCGCACTGGCAGGCGAGGCGCATGCCCACGCGGCGCACGTCGGTCGAAGGCTTTTGCGACGCCGTCTGCGCCAGCGCCACCGCGGCCATGAGGGCCAAGATCGAACTACTTTTGAAGCGTCGCATGTTTCCTGGTAATGCCCACTACTTCGGTGCGGGCGTACTGCATCTTGATCTTGCTCGGAACCAGGCAGACGAAAGTGCCGCCGATCAGCACCAGCCCGCCGATCCAGATCCAGGACACCAGCGGGAAGACATACGCCTGGATCACGGCGCGCTGGTTATCGTCCGACATGCCGGCGAAATTCAGGTACAGGTCTTCGTTGAGCCGCGGCCGGACGCCCACCTCGGAGGTGCCCTGCCTGCTGGCCTTGTAGAAACGCTTCTCGGGTTCGAGTACGCCCAGATCGCTGCCGCCCTTGGTGACTTGCATGGTGGCGCGGTGGAAAGCGTAGTTCTCGTATTCGCCCTGCTCGAGGTTGATCATCTTCAGGTCGTAAGCGCCCACCCGCATGGAATCGCCGGTATTCAGCTCTTTCACTTCTTTCTTGTTGAAGGCCTGGCCGGTGAAGCCGATGAACATGAGCACGATCCCCATGTGCACCAGGTAGCCGCCGTATCGCCGCGTGTTGCGATGAGTCAGCTCCACGACCGCGCGCAGCAGGTTCATCTGGTTCTTGGCGGCGATGGAGCGCGCGCCTTTGTAGAACTCGATGATCACCGTCAGCGCCACGAACAGGCAGAAGCCGAACGAGATGAGCGCGTAGAAGTGCCGTACGCCCGCCGCCACCAGCGCCCCCACCAGCACCAGCGAGGCGATGCCCGGTATCTGGAAGTTGCGGCGCAGGCTGTCGACCGAAGTCTTGCGCCACGCAAACAGCGGCCCCACCCCGGTGAGCAGCAGCAGGAACAGGCCGATGGGGACCATCAGCCGGTTGTACCAATCGGCATCGAGCGAGATCTTGTCGCCGCTGACGGCCTCGGAGATCACCGGGAACAGGGTGCCCCACAGCACCGCGAAACAGCTCGCCAGCAGGATCAGGTTATTGAACAGGAAGCTGGATTCGCGCGAAATCACGCTCTCCAGTTGCGATTCGCTCTTCAGGTAGGGGAGGCGGTCGAGGATCAGGTAGATGGTGGCCGCGATGCCCAGCGCCAGGAAGGTCACGAAGTACTTGCCGATCTCGGAGCGCGCGAAGGCGTGCACCGATTGCACCACGCCCGAGCGCGTCAGAAACGTGCCCAAAATGCATAGGAAGAAGGTGGCCGAAACCAGCACGATGTTCCAGACCTTCATCATGCCCTTCTTCTCCTGCATCATCACGGAATGCAGAAACGCCGTGCCGCTGAGCCAGGGAAGGAGCGAGGCGTTTTCCACCGGGTCCCATCCCCAGTAGCCGCCCCAGCCGAGCACGTGGTACGCCCAGGCCGCGCCGAGCATGACGCCGCAGCTTTGGAACAGCCAGGTGACCAGCGTCCAGCGGCGCGTGGTCGCGATCCAGCCATCGCCCGGCTGGCGGGTGATCAGCGAGCCGATAGCGAAGGCGAAAGGCACCGAGAATCCCACGTAGCCCAGGTACAGCATGGGCGGATGGATGGCCATGGCCGGATATTGCAGCAGCGGGCTGAGGCCGTTGCCGTCCTTCATGGGCGTAATCAGCCCATCCACGGCCAGCATGCGAAACGGGTTCGCGATGAAATTGTTGAGGATCAGGAAAAAGGTCTGCACCACGCCCAGCACGCCCAATACGTAAGGCATCATGTCGCGGTGCTTGCGGCGGTTGGTGAAGACTACCACCATGGTATAGGTGGCCAGCAGCCAGCTCCACAGCAGCAGCGAGCCTTCCTGTCCGCCCCACCACGCCGCAAACTTGTACAGCATGGGCATGGACCAGTTGCTGTGCTCCCAGACGTAGGAGAAGCGGAAGTCGCTGGTCACCAGGGAATAGACCAGGATGGCGGCGGCCAGGGTAAGGAGCACCCACACGGAGTAAACCGCGCGTTCCCCGCTAACTATGAGGAAAGGCTTGCGTTTGATGCGCCCCACGACGGACGCAACGGTGGCATACAGGGCCACACACAGGCCTAGAAGGATGGCCAGCGAACCCAGATTTTCCATATCACCACTTTACTCGAAACTAGATGCTGCTCTTGCCGCTGTTGATATTGGGAGCCGTTTGGCCGGGGGCCAACTGTCCCGGTTTGACTTCATATTTGGAAGCGCACTTGGCTTGGATTTTGGCGGCGCGAAATACGTTGTCTTTATCGAGCTTGCCGTCGGCCAGCGCCTGCGCGCCGCCGCGGAAAGTATCGGGCAGAGGGTCCGAACCGGTGTAGGCGACTTTGAGCCGGAGCTTGTCCTGGAGCAGCACGAACTGAACCTGGCTGCCCACGCGCTGAATCGAGCCTTCCTCCACGTCGCCCCCCACGCGGATGCGCGACCCGTAGGCCTTGTCGCCCATCTGGCCCAACTCGGAGATGGTCTTGTAGTAGGTCTTGGTTTCGTTCATGCCGGCCGTCGCCAGCCAGACCAGAGTGCCGATCACGATTACGATCAAAGCCGCGAACTTGCCGTATTTTTTCATGCCATCCCCTCTGAAACCTCAGTATAACCCGAAAGGCTTGCTCGATAATCGGGCATTTTTGACTCTTTTGTGGGAATATTCCACATGCCCCCATCTGCGGGTGGTGTGATCCTCGACAGCGGCTGGGTTTCGCCGCCGTGCAGCATATGTATAGATGTCCCAAGGCGCAGAACGTTGCGAAGGAACCAGGAACCAGGGGCTAGGGGCTAGGGGCTGGGGAATGGCGGCTCGCTTCGCTCGCATCGTTCTGAAGAAGAAGCGAGCGAAGCGAGCTTCCTCCCCCCAGTCCCCAGCCCCTAGTCCCCAGCCCCCGTTGTTGTATCCTGAGTCCATGCGTTTTTTAGCCACGATACTGTTTCTGATCCCGCTCTATGCCGAGCAGCCGCAGGAGGGCGCCAAGGGGACTCCGATGGAGCCGAAAAACCTCAAGGTGCTCAAGATTCCGCCCGCCGAGCTCATACCCACCATGCGGTCCTACGCCGCCGCTTTAGGAGTCAAGTGCGACCACTGCCATATGCCGCGCGACTTCGCCAGCGACGAAAATCCGAAGAAGGAAATCGCGCGCGCCATGATTGTGATGGCGCAGGACGTGAACGGCAAGTTCCACGACGGGAAGATACACGTCACCTGCTACACCTGCCATCGCGGCAAAACCGCGCCGCTGACCGCCCCGCCACCGGCCACGGCGGAGAAATAAACCGCGCCGCTGCCGTATCGGGAGCGGCTGCCGGGCTGTCCCGGCGTCCGGGCCACGGGACCTTACCCGCACCTGAAGCGTGGTGTGGCGATCGAGCGGCCCTTGCAGGCGGAGACGGACACGGCGGACCGGTTCGCGCAGGCGGAATAAGACCGGACGCGTAATGACGGAGCTCGAATTGCTTCTGCGGGGCCTCGTGGCGGGGATCGCCATTGCGGCGCCGGTGGGGCCGGTAAACGTCCTATGCATTTCCCGGACCATCGCGAAAGGCTGGAAGGCCGGTCTGATTTCCGGCCTGGGAGCCGCGGCGGCCGATACCTTCTACGGCTCGATTGCGGGCTTCAGCATAACATTGGTGATCCAGTTTCTCGTGCGGGAACTGTTCTGGATCAGGCTGTGTGGCGGCATCCTGCTGGTGACGATCGCCGTGGTTTACTATTTCAAGCCGCCGCAACACCTGGACGGAAGGAAACGCGAGTCCGCGGATACGTCGGACTTTGCCGCGGCACTGCTCCTGAACCTGACCAACCCGACCACCGTGCTGTCGTTTCTGGCGGTATTGGCTGCGTTGGGCATGAGTCAGCACAAATCGTGGGGGCTGACGCTGTTTCTGGTGCTGGGTATTTTTGGCGGCTCGATGTTGTGGTGGATTGCGCTGACCGGCGTGGTGCACCGGCTTCGCCACCGCTTCAACGATCGCAGCATGCTGTGGATGAATCGCATCGCCGGCCTGGCCATCGGCGGATTCGGCGCGGTCACGCTGATCCTGGCACTTAACGCCCGGTGATGGGCGCCCCGCAGGCTGGAGCGTCCGCACCGTGCTGTGCGTAGCCGCAATGGGCTACCGCCACGTGCCCACAGGATTCCCGTGTTGAGTGGAGCCAGAGAGAATCCGGCGGCACCGCCTGGTAACGTTTCCCGGGCTCGCGAGTATTAGTGATATGTTCCACGACGTACGATTTGCGCTGCGCCAGTTGACCGCGGCCAAGGGGTTCACGATTACCGCGCTGGTGACGCTGGCGCTGGGGATTGGGGCCAATACCGGGATTTTCACGCTGGTGCACGCGCTCATGATGAAGTCGCTGCCGGTGGCCGACCCCCAGCGCATCGTGCGCCTCGGCGATGGCGATAATTGCTGTGTCCTGGGCGGCCAGCAGGGCAACTTCTCGGTTTACTCCTACGCGCTGTACTGCCATCTGCGCGACCACACGCCGGAATTCGAGGAGATGTCGGCGTTTCAGGCGGGCGCCGACATGAGCGGAGTGCGGCGTGCGGGCGCCCCCGCCTCCGAGCCGTTCGTGGATCAGTTCGTGTCGGGGAATTACTTCACGCTATTCGGACTGCTCGCGTATCCGGGGCGGCTGATCGCGCCCTCCGACGACCGGCGCGGCGCCGCGCCGGTGGCGGTGATGAGCTACCGGGCGTGGCAGCGCCATTTCGCGGGCGACCCGTCGGTGGTAGGCGCCGCGTTCATCATCGAGGGCGCGCCGTTTACGGTGATCGGCATTGCGCCTCCGGGCTTTTTCGGCGCGGCCCTGCGCCCGGACCCGCCGGACTTCTGGATGCCGCTGGCCGCCGAGCCGGCGACGCACGGCAGGAATGCGCTCCTGGATGTGAAGACCAACCACTGGCTGTACGTTTTCGGCCGCGCCCGGCCGGGAATGCAACGGGCGCGCGTGGAGGCGGAAGTCAACACCGAACTGCGGCAGTGGCTGCTGGCCAACGAGCCGCCGGGCACGGAAAGGGACCGGCAAAACATCGAAAAGCAACACCTCGCGCTGGTGCCCGGCGGCGCGGGCCTGGCCGCGATGAAGGAGAACTACCAGGACGATCTGCGCCTGCTGCTGGGCATTACCGGCCTGGTGCTGCTGATTGCGTGCGCCAACCTGGCGAACCTGCAACTGGCGCGCGGGGCGGCGTCGGCGGCGCAGAGGTCGATCCGCGTGGCACTGGGCGCGCCGCGCTGGCGGCTCATCCGCGGGGTGCTGATCGAAAGCACGGTGCTGGCGGTGGTGGGCGGCGCCCTGGGGCTGCTGGTGGCGGCCGAAACCACGGACCTGCTGCTGCGCCTGGCGTTTCACGGCGCGGAGTACGTCCCCATAGACCCCACGCCTTCCGCGCCGGTGCTGGGATTCGCGTTCCTGCTTTCGGTAGCAACGGGCGTGGTATTCGGGATGGCGCCGGCGTGGTCGGCATCGCGCGCCGATCCCGCGGCGGCGCTGCACGGGGCGGGCCGGTCGGCGAGCGGGCGATCGACGCTGGCGCAGAAGACGCTGGTCGTGCTGCAGGCGGCGCTGTCGCTGGCGCTGGTGGCGGGCGCCGGGCTGATGGTGCAAACGCTCCGCAACCTGACCGGACAGCAGTTCGGCTTCCGCATGCAAGGCGCCGTGGTGGTCAACGTGAACGCCGGTTTCTCGGGCTATGCTCCGGAGAAGCTGGCTTCCATTTACGGCGAAATCGACCGCCAGTTGCGGCAGATTCCCGGCGTGCAGAATGTCGCCCTGGCGCTCTACAGCCCGATGTCGGGCGATAACTGGCAAATGGGCGCGACGCTGGAAGAGCGGCCGCGCGAGGCGGTGTCGCCCTCGTGGGACCGCGTCAGCGGCAGTTTCTTCGACACCATCGGCGCACGCCTGCTCCGCGGCCGCACGTTCAACGAGCGCGACACACCCGAGGCGGTGCACGTTGCCGTGGTCAACCAGGCGTTTGCCGACGCGTACTTTCCCAACGAAGATCCGATCGGCAAGCGGTTCGGCCTGGGCGGCTTCGCACATCGCGCGGATTACCAGATCGCCGGCGTGGTGAACACCATCCGCTTCCGCAACCCGCGCGGGCCCGGCCGCCCGATGTTCTTCCTGCCGATGCTGCAGATGGGGAAGAGCGAGTGGGAGGACAATACCAAGGCCCGCTCCAACCTGATGGAGAGCATCCTGCTGCGCGTGGGCGGTGCGGTGCCGCGCGACCTGGCGCCGCGCCTGCGGCGCACGCTGGGCGCGATCGACCCCAACCTGACGATGTTGCGGGTGTCGCCAGTGAGCGAGCAACTGGGACAGCTGGTGGCGCACGAGCAGTTGATCGGAACGCTGGCGCTGGTGTTCGGAGGCCTGGCGCTGATTCTGGCTTCGGTCGGGCTGTACGGGATTACCGCCTATTCGGTGGCGCGGCGGACGAGCGAGATCGGGGTGCGGACGGCGCTCGGCGCCACGCGCGGGCAGGTGGTGCGATTGATTCTGGGAGGGGCGTTGGCGCAGGCCGGGACGGGCATCGCGGTGGGGATTCCGGCGGCGTTGGCGGCGGGGCGGCTGCTGGCCGGCCAACTTTACGGTGTCAAAGCGTGGGACCCGGCGATTCTCGGGATCGCGAGTGTGATGTTGGGGGCGTGCGCCGCGGTGGCCGGGGTGATTCCGGCGGTGCGGGCGAGCAGCGTGGACCCGGTGCGGGCGCTGCGGGTGGACAACTAGACCACGGAGCGGCACATTTCTGCGAACCGGCGCGTCTAAGCGTGCGTAGGAGTTTACATGGGCGGATTCTGGCAGGACCTGCGCTTCGCTTTGCGAACGCTGCGGAAAGACCGTGGCTCGGTGATTCTGGCGCTGCTGGCACTGGCGCTCGGAATTGGCGCCACCACGGCGATCTTCAGTGTGATTCAGAACGTATTGCTGAATCCCTTTCCGTACACCGACGGGCAGCGCCTGGTGATGATGATGGTGCACGATACCGCCCAGAAGGACGAGGGCGGCCGGCCGTTTCTGAAGATTCCGGAGTTCCTCGATTATCGCGATCAGAACCACGCGTTCGACCGCCTGGTGGGGGTCGGGAATGTGGACGTGCTGTACGACAACGGGCAGGGTACCGAACAGTTCGACGGCGCGGAGATCACCACCAACACCTTCGGCTTCCTGGGCATGTCGCCGCTGCTGGGGCGGGGCATCACAGCGGACGACGACCGGGCGGACGCGCCGGCGGTATTCGTGATGGCCTACAAGATGTGGAGCAAGTCGTTCGCGCGCGATCCGCAGGTGATTGGGCGCGTGCTCACGTTGAACGGCAAACCGCGGGTGTGCGTGGGGGTGATGCCGCAGCGGTTCACGTGGTGGGGCGCGGACCTGTGGCTGCCGGCTTCGGTGAGCCGCGCCGGCCCCGACAATGCGGCGCGCGGTCTGTTCCTCATTGGGCACATGCCGGCGGGGGTCTCGCAACGGGCCGTGGAAGCGGACTTGACCGCCATCGCCAAACGCGAAGCGGCGCTCTATCCGGCGGACTATCCCAAGCAGTTCACGGTGCAGACGCGGACCGTGGTGGAAGGCGTGGTGGGGCGCTTCCGCACCATTCTTTACGTGCTGCTGGCGGCGGTCTCGATGCTGCTGCTGATCGCCTGCGGCAACGTGGCCAACCTGCTGCTGGCGCGCGCCACGGCGCGGGAAAAGGAGATGGCCATTCGCACCTCGCTGGGCGCCAGCCGGCTGCGCATCGTGCGGCAACTGCTGGCGGAGAGCCTGCTGCTGGGCCTCGGTGGATCGGTCCTGGGTTGCCTGTTCGCGTCCGCCGGACTGAAGAGCCTGGTGGCGTTGATTCCGCCGCGCACCATCCCGGACGAAGCGGTGATCAGCCTGAATTTTCCGGTGCTGCTGTTCAGCCTGGGGCTGGCGTTTCTTACGGCGGTGATTTGCGGGCTGGCGCCGGCCTGGCACGCGGGGCGGAGCGATACCCAGGAATCGCTGAAAGACGGTGCGCGCGGCTCGAGCGGGTCGCGCCACGGCCGGCTGCGCAACACGCTGGTGGCGGCCGAGGTGGCGCTCTCCATGGTGCTGCTGATCGGCGCCGGGCTGCTGATGCGGAGTTTCTTCGCGCTGCAGCAGGTGGAGCTGGGATTGAATCCCGAAAAAGTGCTGGTGGCGCGCCTGCCTTTGCCGCGCGACCGCTACCAGGCGGCGGGGCAGAAGGCGGCGTTTTTCCGGCGGCTGCTGCCGCGGCTGCGGGCCCTGCCCGGGGTACTCGCGGCCACCGAAACCAGTACGCTGCCGCCCTATGGCGGGATTGGCAGCGAGCTGGACATCCCCGGAAAAACGCATTCGGAAAAATGGAACGGCATCTTCCAGCTTTGCAGCGAGGGCTATTTCCCGACGCTGGGCATGCAGTTGGTGCGCGGGCGCGGGCTCACTGAGACGGAGGTGGACAGCGCGCGCAAAGTGGCGGTAGTGAACCAGACGCTGGTGAAGAAATATTTCGGCGCGGAGGACCCGCTGGGCCGGCGCATCAGGCTGAGCGAGCTCGAGAAGCTGCCGCAATACGCGGTGAAGGACGCGATTTTCGAGATCGTAGGCGTGGTGCGCGACGCGAAGAACCAGGGGATCCAGGATCCGCCGATTCCCGAGATCTTCATTCCCTACACGGTGACGGACTTCTTCGAGCGCGGCATCCTGGTGCGCACGGCGCAGGAGCCGCTGACCCTGCTGCGCGCGGTGCGCGGCGAGGTGTGGAGCGTGGACCCCAACGTGGCGTTGACGCTCACCGGTACGCTGCGCGGCTACTTGCGGGACTTTTCCTACGCGGGACCGGAGTTCGGGCTGATTCTGATGGCGGTGTTCGCGGGGATCGGGCTGGCGCTGGTGGCGATCGGCGTGTACGGCGTGATGTCGTACACGGTTTCGCGCCAGGTGCACGAGATCGGCATCCGCATGGCGCTGGGCGCGCAGCGGGGGAGCGTGCTGGGCCTGGTGATCCGCAACGGGCTGCGCCTGATCGCCATCGGGATAGGGGTGGGCCTGGCGGCGAGCTTCGGGCTGGCGCGCCTGTTGGCGAGCCAGCTCTTCGGAGTGTCGGCCAACGACCCGGCGACGTTTGCGGCCGTGGCCGCGGTGCTGGGGGTGGCGGGGCTGGCGGCGTGCTACTTCCCCGCCGACCGGGCCACCAGGGTGGACCCGCTGCGGGCGCTGCGCCACGAGTAGCCCGGCCGGGGCTTATGCTACGGCAGACTGGGGCGCGGGGACATCCACCCAGCGGCGCTGACGATGGCTTTCCAGTTCGGCTTCCAGGATGGTGAGCTGGCGGAGTCCGTCGGCGAACTGCGGGTAGTCGGGCTCGGCGGCGGGGTCCTCGATGGACTTGTAGAAGCGCCGGAAGACCTGCTTGAAGGTATCGTCGTAACCCTCGCTGTGGCCGCCGGGGAGATCGGCATAGGGGCGGGCACGCTCCTTCAACAGCGACGGGTCCTTCAGCATAACGTGATTGGCGGCGTTGCGCTGGCCGATCCACAACTCGTCGGGGCGCTCCTGGTCCCAGGCGACGCCGCGCGCGGCGCCGAAAATTTCGATGTTCAGGCGATTCTTGCGTCCGGCCGACACCTGGCTGGCGGTGAAGGCGCCGCGCGCGCGGGCGCCCATACGGAACACCACGGCGCCGAAGTCTTCGGTATCGATGGGGACCTCGACGTAATCTTCCGGCTGAAGCATTTTGCCGGCGAACGTCTCGATGGGACCTTTGGGCCGCTTGCGCGTGGCGTGAAACGTCTGCAGATCGGCGCAGACCGAGGCGATGCGCAGGCCGGTTACGTGTTCGGCCATGTCGCACCAGTGGGAGCCGATATCGGCCAGGCAGCGCGAGGGGCCGTTGTGTTTGGAATCGAGGCGCCAGTTCCAGTCGGTGTCGTAGAGCAGCCAGTCCTGCGAATAGGTGCCCTGCACCACCAGGATCTCGCCCAGGTCGCCATCCTGGCACATGCGGCGCATCTGCTGCACCATGGGGTAGAAGCGCAGGTTGTGGAAGGTGGCGTTGCGGAGGCCGGTGCGGCGCGCCAGGGCGGCGAGCTGGCGGGCCTCCTCGACGGAAGTGGCGAGGGGCTTCTCGCAGATGACGTGCTTGCCGGCCTGGAGGGAATCCTGGGCGATGGGGAAGTGGAGGGCGTTGGGGGTGCAGATGTGCACGGCGTCGACGGCGGGGTCTTCCAGGATTTTGCGGTAGTCGGCCTCGACTTTTTCGGCGCCGAATTCGGCGGCCAGCGAGCGGGCTTTTTCGATCTGCGGCTCGCCTATGGCGTAGACCTGAACGTATCCCAGGCGGCGGATGGCTTCCAGGTGGACGCGGCCGACAAAGCCGGTTCCAAACAATGCGGTTCTGAAATGTTTCATGGCGATCTCTTGTTGCCGATTTTCTAATCTAGCGCAAAAGCTGTTAGCATTGGTACCGGCGCGCCATGCTGGTGAGGATCCGGTTCGGCAAGACGGTAAAGTCGCAGGCGAAGCGCCGGAGCAAGCGGCGCGTGGCGCTGGCGGCGGCGGGTCTGCTGACGCCGGGGGCGGTGCTGGCAGCGGTGCTGGGGTTGTGGAGGATTGCGGCCGACCTGGATTGGGCCGGCAGTTTCGCCATTCCGTCCGGGCCGTTCTCGCACTGGCAGACGTGGATGGGCACGGCGGTGGGGCTCCAGGCGGGCGCGCGCGTGCTGACGCGGTACGGGAAACGCCAAGACCGGGCGGCGGAGCGGGCAACGCCGCCGGTCAAGCGCGCGGCGCCGGTGAGGTAGCCCCTATGCGCGCAGGCGCGCGGCGACGGCCTGGACCACTTTCCGTCCCGACGGCAGAATGCCCAGCACGGCGAGCGCGCCCGGGTCGATGACGGTCTCCCCATCGACGAGCACCTTGAATTCGCCGTAGTGGCCGCGCACCAGGTCGACCTCGGCCGAAAGCTCGCGGCGTAACCGCGCCGCCACACGGACGGCGTGCAGACCGGAAATTCAATACGAGCAATAACGAACGGCGATGCGCGCCATAGGCAACGATTATTAGAGCATGCCGCGGGGTACACTGGAGGGCGGTATGCCCTCCGGCGGAGAGCGTGCCACGACCGCGAAAGTGGTCGTGGCCACGACGGTAGCCCTTTCGTTTATCTCATTCTGGCGCGCGGCGGCGATCGTGCTGAGCGATCTGGCCTCGTCGGCCTTCTACGCCGGCGGCATCGCCGAGCACGCCATCGGCAAGAGCGCCCCGTGGTTCATTCTGGGCGTGATGCTGTTCAGCTTCGCGGTGCGCTCGGTGTACATGGAATCGAGCAGCATGTTCGTGCGCGGCGGCGTGTACGTGGTGGTGCGCGACGCCATGGGACCGTTCGTGGCGCGGCTTTCGGTGTCGTCGCTGATCTTCGATTACATCCTAACCGGGCCTATCAGCGTGGTGAGCGCGGGGCAATACCTGGGGCGACTGCTCAACGAGATCTCGGATTTGAACCACATGGGGCCGCATGTGCCGCCCAACCTGTTCGCGGCCGGATTCGCGGTGCTGGTGACGGGCTACTTCTGGTGGAGCAACATCAAGGGGATTCACGAATCGAGCGGCAAGGCGCTGCGCATCATGCAGATCACCACGGTGATGGTGGTGGCGTTTTTGATCTGGTGCCCCATCACCCTGCTGCTGGCGCCCAAGGTGCAACTGCCGCCGGCGCCGGCGCCCGGCAACCTGCAATTCGCCCCGGAGGCGCTGGGCTGGTTCCGCGGGACCATCTGGCCGCAGATCGGCTTCGTGGCCATCGTCATCGCGTTCGGCCATTCGCTGCTGTCCATGAGCGGCTTTGAAACGCTGGCGCAGGTCTACCGCGAAATCGCCTATCCCAAGTTGAAGAACCTGCGCTACACCGGCAACCTGGTGTGCGTCTACGCGGTGGTCTGCACGGGGGTGATCACGCTGTTCGCGGGCATGATCATTCCCGAGCAGGTGCGCGGGCAGTACGTGGACAACCTGCTGGGCGGCCTGGCCATGCACCTGGCGGGGCCGGCGGTGCTGCGCCTGTCGTTCCACGTGTTCGTGGTGATCGTGGGCGTACTGATCCTCTCGGGGGCGGTGAACACGTCGATGATCGGGGCCAACGGAGTGATGAACCGCATCGCCGAAGACGGCGTGCTGCTGGACTGGTTCCGCAAACCGCAACGCCGCTTCGGCACGACGTACCGCATCATCAATCTGATCGCGCTGATGCAGATCGCCACCATTCTGTTGAGCCGCGGGGATGTCTACCTGCTGGGCGAGGCGTACGCGTTCGGAGTGGTGTGGAGCTTCTTTTTGAAATCGCTGGGCGTGCTGGTGCTGCGCTATCACCGTCACGACCAGGAATACAAAGTGCCGTTTAACCTGCGGATCGGCGGCAAAGAGATCCCCGTGGGGCTGGCGGTGACGACGCTGGTGCTTTTCCTGGTGGCCATTGCGAACCTGTTCTCGAAGCAGGTCGCGACGATATACGGGGTGAGCTTCACGGCGGTCTTCTTCGTGATCTTCACCATCTCGGAGCGCATCAACGCCAGGAAACTGGCCAACAAGAAGCCGGGCCTGGAAGAGTTCAACCTGGACATGCGGCCGGAGGTCGACGCCGCGGCGGTACACGCCCGTCCCGGCTGCGTCCTGGTGGCGGTGCGCGACTACCATCACATGAACCACCTGCAAACCGTGCTGGACAAGACCAACCTGCGGCGGCACGACATCGTGGTGATGACCGTGCGGCCGGTCTCGGCGGGCGCGGGAGAATACGAGCTCTCCAACGAGCAGTTGTTCTCCGATTACGAGCAGGAACTGCTGTCGCGCGTGGTCACCATGGCGGAAAAGGCGGGCAAGCCGGTGGACCTGCTGGTAGTGCCCGGCGTGGACCCCTTCGACGCCATGGTGCAGACCGCCTCCAAACTGCACGCCTCGCGCCTGGTGACGGGCGTATCCGCGAAGATGGATTCCGAGGAGCTGGCGCGGCGCATCGGGCTGGCATGGGAGCAGTTGCCGGAGCCGCGGCAGCCCTTTTCGCTTGAGATCATCAGCCCGGAGCGGCCTTCAATCTATGTCAACCTGGGGCCCCATCCGCCGCGCCTGTGGCCGGAGGATTTGGGTCGCGCGCACGACCTGTGGCTGCGGCTGACGGACAATTTCGGCTCGCGGCTGCACCACCGGGACGTGATCGGCGTGGCGCTGCGCCGGCTGCAGAAGGACCTGGAGAGCGACCGGCGGGAGGAAGTGCTGGGGGACCTGGAAAAAGAGCTGCGCAAGTAGCTCACGGCGCGACGAACAGGACGCACACCGGCGAGGGCACACGCGTAGGGGCTCTTCCCACAGGCTGGAGCTGGCCCGTGTGGGGATGCACGCGGAAGACGGCGATGGTGCCCGTGTCCTGGTTGGCGGCCAGCAGGTAAGCGCCCGTGGGATCGAGCGTGAAATGGCGCGGCGTCTTGCCGAGGGTGGGCGCGTAGTCCATGGGGACGAGGGTGAAGCGCTGGGGATCGATGGCCAGGAGCGCGATACTGTCGTGGCCGCGGTTGGAGCCATAGACGAAAGTGCCGGCGGCGTTGACCGCGATTTCGGCGGTGGTGCTGGCGCCGGTGAAACCTTCGGGCAGGGTGGAGACGGTTTGCATTTCATCGAGCGCGCCGCGGAGGGCGTCGTAGCCGAACGCCGTCACCGTGGATGCCAGCTCATTGATGGCGTAGAGCACCTTGCCGTTGGGATGAAACGCCAGGTGGCGCACGCCGGCGCCGGGCGCGACCGAGGCCGAGGGCGGGTCGTTTGCGGTAAGCGATCCGGTGGCGGCGTCGAAGCGATAGACGAAGATCTTGTCGGCGCCCAGGTCGGCGGCCAGCAGGAAGCGATTGTCGGAGGAGAACAGGACGCAGTGCGCGTGCGGCCCTTTCTGGCGGGCGGGATTCGGGCCCGAGCCGTGATGCTGGACGACAGCGGCGGCCTCGCCCAGTTTGCCGTCCGGCCCGACAGGCAGCACGGCGACACTGCCGCTGCCGTAATTGGCCACGGCGAGCCAGCGGCCGGTGCGGTCGAGCGCGAGGTGGCAGGGCGCCGCGCCGCGCGATGCGGCCTGGTTCAGGAGGGTGAGCCGGGCGCTTTTCGGATTGATGGCAAACGCGCTGACGGTGTTGGTGGGCTCGTTGACGGCATACAGGAAGCGATGGTTGGGATGCGCGGCCAGGAAGGAGGGGCCGGGCGTCTGGGCTGCCAGCCCGAGCGGAGCTAGCTTGCCGGTGGCGGTCTGGAAGCGGAACGCGTAGATGCCGCGGCTGCCGTTATTGGTGTAGGTTCCGGCGTAGACCAGGGGATCGGCGGCGCGGGCCGGGAGCGGTCCGAGGAGGAACGGGAGCAGGAGCAGGAGCCGCGGGGTCACAGGCCAATTAGAACATAGGGGCTGGGAGTTGGGGGCCGACATAGGGGCCGGGGGCCGGGGGCCAGGGGCCGGGGGGAGGTCCGGCCCTTCGGGCCGGGGGTTGAAAAAGGGGCTTGACTTGCGATTGCCGATTGCAATATATTAATTACGGATTGCAATAGTGATTTGCGAGACATATGAGACGCATGCGAATTTCCATACAATCGGGGCTCCTCCTGTTCGTGGGGGCCCTGGCGCTGGCGGCGTTCCAGGACCAGCCTCCGGCCAATAAATCGAAAGACGATGCGACGAAGCCGAAGACGACGGCGTCGCTGGCGGGACGCGTGTTGAACGCGCAATCGAACGAGCCGTTGAAGAAGGCGACGCTGCTGCTGGTGAAGACCGGCGGCGGGAGCGCGACGCCCACTACGGCGGAGACCAACGAGAAGGGCGAGTTTTCGTTCGACAATATCGATCCCGGCCGCTACTACCTGACGGGGGAGCGCACGGGCTTCACGCGGCAGGCGTACGGGGCGCGGGGCAACTCGCTTTCCGGGACCATGCTGCTGTTCACGGCGGGGCAGGAAGTGAAGGACCTGACGTTCAAGCTGCTGCCCAACGCGGTGATCGCGGGCAAGGTGTTGGACGAAGACGGCGACCCGATCGCCAACTGCGCGGTGATGGCGCTGCGACCGATGTACCAGCGCGGCAAGAAGCAGTTTCTGCCGCTGGCGCAGTCCGTGACCAACGACCTGGGCGAGTATCGGCTGGCCAATCTGAAAGCCGGGCGGTACTTCGTTTCGGCCACGCAGATGAACCTCGGGATCGGCCTGGCGGGGGCCAGCAACAAGCCGCCCACGGACAAGGCGGAGCCCAGCTACACCACCACGTATTACCCCAATTCGATGGAGAAGGACGGGGCGGCGCCGATCGACGTCGGGGTGGGCGCGGAGACTCGCGGGATGGACATCCGCATGGCCAAGATCGACACCTTCCGGGTGAAGGGCAAACTGGCGGCGACGCCGGGCAAGCAGGTGCTGGTGCTGTTGACTCCCAAGGGCGCGGGCATCACGGGGCTGGTGACGCGCATCCACAATATGGCGATCGCGCAGCAGGACGGCACTTTTGAGATCAAGGGCGTGCCGCCGGGATCGTACACGCTGAGCGCGACTTCCGACGGCATGTCGAGCCTGGGGCCGACGCAGACAGTGCAGGTGGGCGACCAGCATATCGCGGGGCTGATTCTGCAATCGAGCGGCAACGACGAGTTGACGGGCACGGTGAAGGTGGAAGGGGACGACAAGGCGGACCTGAAGAAAATGGAGGTCTCGATCGAGCCCATCGAAGTGTTCAACCCGGTGCCGCCGAAGGCTACGGCCGGCGAGGACGGCAAGTTCACGTTGAAGGACGTGGCGCCGGACCGCTACCTGGTGCACGGGAAATCGACGGGCGCGAACGAAGCCTACTATTTGAAGGCGGTGCGCTACAACGGAGTGGACGTGCTGGAGGACGGCATCGACCTGAACGGCGGCATGGGGGCGGCGCTGGAAGTGACGCTGAGCGCCAACGGGGCGCAGGTGGACGGCACGATTGCGGGCGCAGACGGCAATCCGGAAACGGGCGTCACGGTGGTGCTGATCCCGGACTCGCGGCGATTTTCGCTCTACAAGGAGATGACCACGGACCAGCACGGCGGATTCAGCTTCAAGGGTGTGACGCCGGGCGACTACAAAGTGCTGGCGTGGGAAGACATCGAGACCGGAGCCTACCAGGACCCGGAGTTCTTGAAGCCGTTCCTGGGGCGGGCGGAGGCGGTGTCGGTGAAGGAGAGCGAGCACAAGACGGTGTCGCCCAAGCTGATTGTGGCGGAGAAGGCGAAGTAATTCACCGCCGAGGCGCCGAGACGCCGAGAAAAGCGCGGCCCGCCTACTTGATTTTCTGCAGGATGGCGTCCACGTAGTCGCGGGTTTCGCGGATGTCGGGGATGCCGCCTGCCTGGTCTACTGTTGCTGGGCCGGAATTGTAGGCGCCTAGCGCCTGCGCGATATCGCCTTTGTACTTGTCGAGCAGTTGCTTGAGATATTTGGCGCCCGCCTCGATGTTTTCCTTGGGGTCGAACGGGTCGTGCACGCCGAACTGCTCGGCGGTCGAGGGCATGAGCTGCATCAGGCCTTGCGCTCCTTTGACCGATACCGCGCAGGGACGGAGGGCCGACTCCTGCTCGATCACGGCGCGCAGCAGCTTGGGCTGCACTTCGTGGGCCTTGGCGGCGCTGTCGATCAAGGGCGCGACCACGGCATCGGCTATGGGCTCGCAGGGCGGCGGGGCGGCTGCCGGCGCGGACGCCACCGCGGCCGGATCGTTCGTACTGGGCGGGAGCCAGACGCCCATGGTTTCCGCCTGCCGGCGCACGGCCGCGCGCTGAATGGCCACGGCGGCCCGCTGTTTTTCCATCGCCGCGCGCATGGGGTCGCGCGGCACCGCGACCGCCGGAGTCTTCGACAATGCTCCGGAGAGCACGAGCGCCCAGATCGATATCATCCAGGCACTATATCGGCGGTATCTGGCGGCGGCTTTAGGCGGTCGCGGGCTGCTGCATGGCCGTAAGCTGGATCAGGCTGAACATCGCGCCCTGGGCATCGGAAAGCATGGAAAACCGCCCCACGTTGGGGATATCGGTGGGCGGCACGCAGACCTTGGCGCCCATCTGTTGCGCCTTGGCGGTCCGCTCGTTGCAATCCGCCACGCTGATATACATGGTCCAGTGCGGAGGGATGCCCTTCCACTCGTCGCCGCGCATGGGCAGCACGCCGCCCATGGGGGCAGGCCCGTTGGACAACTCGATGTACTGCGCCTCCGCCACCCCGGTTTCCGGCTTGGTCTTCCAGCCGAAAAGGCCCTGGTAGAACGAAATGGCGCCCGCCGGGTCCGGCGTCCCCAATTCCACCCAGCAGACCTGGTTCAACGGCCCGCCGTGGGTGGCTCCGATATGCTGCTTCGGCTGCCAGAGCGAAAAGTGGGCGCCCTGCGGATCCTGGGCGGCGGCCATCCGTCCGAAGTCCATCACATCGAACGGCCCGGCGATGATTTTCCCGCCCGATGCCGCAACCTTCGCGGCCGACGCGTCCAGGTCGGCCACCGAGAAATAAATGCCCCAATGCGGCGGCACTCCCGGCTGCGCGGTGCACAGGGCCGCGGCATCGTTGCCGTCCGCCTGGAAGATGCAGTAGACGCCGCCCGGATTGGGCATGTCGTTTGCCGTCCAGCCAAACATCTCGGTATAGAACCGCTTCGCGCTTTCCGTATCACTGGTAGCCAGCTCCGCCCAACAGGGGGAACCCGGCGCATAACTTTCAATCTTCGCCATTCCGAACGCCTCCACGTCCGCCCGATTATACCGTGACGGGGAACAGAGGGGCCGGGGGCCAGGGGCTGGGGGCCGGGGAAAGGCGGCTCGCTGACGCTCGCGGCATTTTGCAGATAGGCGCGAGCGAAGCGAGCTTCCTTCCCCTAGCCCCTAGCCCCTAGCCCCCAGCCCCTAGCCCCTAGCCCCCGTTTTGTTGGCCCCTAGCCCCCAGCCCCCGGCTTTAGCGTGTGCGATAATCGCGGCCATGCAAGCAGCTACATGCAAGGCGTTGGCGGCGCTGTTCCTGAGCGCCTGGGCGATTGGGGCACAGCCGCCGGCGGGACAGAAGCAGACGCAGCCGGAATTTGTCAGGCAGGCCGGGCAAGCGAGCCGCGAGGGACGGCTCGACGACGCGCTGGCGATCTACCGCAAAGAGCTGGCGGGGACGCCCGATTCCGCCGCGGCCAACCGCGGGGCCGGCGTGGTGCTGGACCTGATGGGGAAAGGCGCCGAGGCCCGCAAGTACTTCGAGAAAGCGATCGCGGCGGCGGCGACGCCGCAGGCCAAGGCCGGCGCCGAGCGGGACATGGCCATGTCGTATGCCTTCGAGGGTGATTGCAGGAACACCGTGAAGTACGAGCGGATGGTGGTCGACTACTATGCCACCACGAAGGATTTCTTCCAGCAGGGAGAAGTGGCCGACGAAGCGGCGCGGGTATGCATCGACGCAGGCGATTTCGATGCCGCCGAGAAGTGGTACAAGCAGGGCCACGACCTGGGGCTGAAGGAACCCGGCATCACGCCGGAGCGGAAGGACCTGTGGGAATTCCGTTGGGAACACGCGCAGGGGCGCATCGCGGCGCGGCGGGGGAGCCAGGCCGAGGCGCAGAAGCACGTGGCGGCGGCCAAGGCCATTCTGGATCGCGACCCGAAGATGAATCCGCCGCAGGAGGTTTTCTACCACTACCTGGCGGGCTACGTGGCGCTCTACGGCGGCGACGGCAAGAAGGCCCTGGAGGAGTTGCAGCAGGCGAACCAGAACGACGCCTTCATCCAGTGCCTGATGGGCCAGGCGTATGAGAAGGCGGGGGACAAGGAGAAGGCCATGGAGTATTACCGCAAGGCGGCGGCGACGACGTCTCACAACCCTCCGGGGGCCTACTCGCGGCCGTTTGCCAGGAAGAAGCTGGGCTGACGGGCGGCACGTATAATGTGGGGATGCGATTTCCCCACGTTACGGTACTCATCGCCATCGCGGGCGCGCTTGCGGCGCAGAGCTTCGATCCCAGGATGCCGGCCACCGTGCCGGCTGTGTCCGGCAAGCTAGTGGAGAGCGCCACGCTGCGCTACATCGATATCAAGGCGGGCGACGGCGCTGCGGCCAAAGCCGGGCAGCAGTTCACGGTCCACTACACCGGCTGGCTGCGCGACGGGACGCAATTCGATTCGTCGGTTGGCAGGAAACCGCTCGATTTCGTGCAGGGGCGGCGGGACGTGATTGCCGGTTTCGACAACGGTTTCGAAGGGATGAAAGTGGGCGGCCGGCGGCGTGTGTTCATCCCCTATCAACTGGCGTATGGCGAGCTGGGGCGCGGGTCGATTCCGCCCAAAGCCGAGCTGATCTTCGACGTGGAGCTGGTGGCGGCCAAGGATGCGGCGCCGCAGCCTTCCGCCGCGGCGGAGCTGCTGCTGCCGTTTTCCCAGATGGAGGCGCACGTCCTGGCGCTGGCGAAGGCCGTGCCGGAGGAGAAGTACGCGTGGCGTCCGGCTCCCGGCGTGCGCTCGTTCCGCGAGGTCTTCCTGCACATTGCGTACGGCAACCGGCTGCTGCTGAACATTGCCGAAAACGCGCCGGAGAAAGAAGCGTTGCTGAAGCAGATCGAGGAGCAGATGAAGCGCGAGGTGGCGGAGATGGATAAGGAAGGGGTGCTCAAGGCGCTGCGCGAGAGCTTCGCGGCGGCGCGCAACGCGCTCGAGACGGCGCGGACCGGGGCTCTGAACCGCAGCGTGGATTTCTTCGGGCAGGCGACCACAAGGCGCGGGGTGCTCACCTCGATGGACACACACATCGCCGAGCACCTGGGGCAGGCGATCGCGTATGCGCGCATGAACGGCATTGTGCCGCCCTGGTCGGCGGCGCCGCCGCAGTGAGGTTGCCAGATATGTCTGCTGACACACCACAGTTTGAAGGCATCACGCCCTACCTGCATTACGACGACGTGGCGGCGATGGTGGATTGGCTCATCCGCGTGTTCGGATTCATTGAGCGCGGGCGGTGGCTGGACACGGAGGGCACGCTGCGCAATGCCGAGCTATACGCCGGCACCACGGAGGTCTGGCTGGACGGCGAAGCCGGGTACTGGAGCCAGAAGGGGCGGCGGCCCGAGGAGTGGATCGGGGTGTGGGTGGACGATGTGGATGCCATGTTCGAGCGGGTGAAAGCGGCCGGGGTGGAGACCGACCCGCCGGAGAACAAGTTCTACGGCATCCGCGTGTTCGATGTCGCCGATCCCGAAGGCTACACCTGGGGGTTCATGGAGCGCTGCGCCTACGTAGCGCGGTTTGAGGGGTAGGGGGCGGGGGCGGCGAGTGTCAACGTGACCGCTTTCGCTCAATTTCGGCCAGTATGGCCTCGGATACACGGAAACTGGTTTTCCGCACGTCGATCAGCAGCACGTCTGCGCCCGTTTCGCTGGCGAGCGCGATCGCCTGGCTTTCTCCGAGGTCGAGGCGTGGCAGCGCAACGGTGTTTTTCGGACTCAGAATTTCGAGCCAACTGGGACGGCGTCCGGCCCATTCACGGACAGGACCGGGGGCTGCAGGATGCCTCAATTCATCGAATACCGCGGGCGGAATGAGAACCCGGACATACAGCCGGGGCAGGGCCAGGTAGTTGATGGGCGAGGTATCCGCTACGATGACCATGAAGCGAGCAGGCTCAGGACTGTGCCTCTCTCATTCGAAGCTGACGGAGAGTTTCCCGATCCTGTTCGAAATCTGCGGCCGTGTAGTCGTAGATTTCGTGCTCCTTCAGAAAGGCGTCCACCTGCATTGGCGTTTCGAAGCCAAGCAGCCGTCGAAGCTCCGCTGCGGTAAGCGCGTGAGACCGGTACGCCTCCAGCGCGAGACTCTCGAGCGCGGCGCGAGGCAGGTCCTTCCACCTGGCTGCGAGTCCCTGGGCGATGTCTTCCGGCAGTTGCAACGTGATCTGCATCGGCGAACGTCCTACGATTGATTATCTCAAGACCAGCGATCTTCGGGCAATCCGCGGCGGGGTGCGGAGCGTATATATCCGGTGAGGTCGCACATTATGAAAGAACAGAACATGGCACTGGTTCAGACTCTCTACGATGCGTTCGGGAGAGGGGACGTGGAGACGATACTGGCCCACCTGGCGGACAACGTCGAGTGGCGGGTGGAGGGGCCCGCGGCGATCCCCTATGCGGGCGCCAGGCGCGGGACCAAAGAAGTGGCGCGGTTCTTCGAGGCCATAGGGAACGCGGACGACAATCCGAAGCTGCAGATGGACGAGTATATGGCCGACGGGGACACGGTGGCGGTCCTGGGACGCTACCGCGCGACGGCGAAGAAGACAGGGAAGCGGATCGATACCGCGGTGGCACACGTGTTCACCATCCAGGCGGGAAAGGTGACGCGGTTCCTGGAGTTTATGGACACGGCGCATGTGGCCGATGCGCACACGGCGCGGGCGGGCGCGGCGGGGTAACTTCAAGTTCGTGGGATGCGCCTTGCTATAATCCGGCAATATTGTCCGAAAGGCGGTCCCTATGAACCGAAAAGCGGTGTTCGCCGTTGCGGCGCTCGTCCTGGCGGTGGCGGCTGGCGCGTTGGCCCAGGCGCTGCCGCCCGGCGTGCAAAAAACGACTTCCATGGGAGGGATCACCGAATATGGTTTTCCCAATGGATTGCGCGTGCTGTTGTACGCGGTGGAGTCCAGTCCCAAGATCACCGTGGATGTGACCTACCTGGTGGGCTCGCGCCACGAAGGCTATGGCGAGACCGGCATGGCGCACCTGCTCGAGCACCTGGACTTCATCGAGACCACCAGCGGCCGGCAGATCAAGAACGAGCTGGTGGCTCATGGCGCCAACTGGAACGGCACCACGTCGGAAGACCGTACCAACTACTACGAGACCTTCACGGCGAGCGACGAAAACCTGAAGTGGGCGCTCGGCCTGGAAGCGGAGCGGATGGTGGACGTAAAGTTCAGCAAAGCCATTCTCGATACCGAAATGACCGTGGTGCGCAACGAGTTCGAGCGCGGGGAGAACAGCCCGCAGGCGATTCTGGGCGAGCGGGTGGCGGCCACGGCTTACCTGTGGCACAACTACGGGAAGTCGACCATCGGCTCGAAGGAGGACCTGGAGAACGTGCCGTTCACCCGGCCGGCGGCGTTCTATCGCAAGTATTACCAGCCGGACAACGCCGTGTTGGTGGTGACGGGACGGATCGACGAGGCCAAGACGCTGCAGATGGTGGCCGATACCTTGGGGCGGATCCCGCGTCCCACGCGGCAACTGGATCAGACCTACACCGTGGAACCGCCGCAGGATGGCGAGCGCTACGTGGAGCTGCGCCGCGTGGGACAGGGGCAGGAAGTAATCGTGGCGTTCCACGGGCCGGCCGCGGGGCACGCGGATTCGGCGGCGGTGCAGGTGCTGGCGGGCATTATGAGCGGCGGCGGGGGCGGCGGCCGCGGCGGCCGCGGCGGTGGGGGCGGCGGCGCCGAAGGCCGGCTGAACAAGGCGCTGGTGGACAACAAGCTGGCCGAATCGGCGCGCATGGGATTCCAGCCGCGCCACGACCCCGGGCTGATTGAAGTCTCGGCCTCGCTGAACAAGGACCAATCGCTCGATGCGGCGCGCAAGGCGATCCTCGATACGCTGGCCGGCGTGGTGAAGGAACCGCCCACCAAGGAGGAAGTGGAGCGCGTCAAGACCGGGTTGCTGCGCGGGCTCGAGCGGAGCCTGTCGGACCCGCAATCGCTGGCCACCGGCGCGCTCAATAGCAGCATCGCGCAGGGCGACTGGCGGCTGATGTTCCTGCAGCACGACCGGCTGCAGGCGGTGACAGCCGACGACGTAGTGCGCGTGGCGGGGTTGTATCTCAAGCCCTCCAACCGCACGGTGGGCTACTACATTCCCGACGCGAACCCGGACCGCACGATGGTTCCGGCGGCGCCGAGCTTCAGCTCCATGCTGAGCGCGTACGTCAGCAAGGTCAGCATCGTGCACGGCGAATCGTTCGACCCCAGCCCGGCCAACATCGAGAGCCGCACGGTGCGCAGCAAGCTGGCCAATGGAATGAAGGTGGCGATGCTCTCCAAGAAGACGGAGAACAACATGGTGACCGGGGCGATCGAGCTGCGCTTCGGCGACCGGACGACGCTGGCGGGCAGGAACGCGGCGGCGCAATTCGCCGGTACCCTTTTGATGAGCGGCACCAAGAACCGGACGCGGCAGCAGATGCAGGACGAACTGCGCAAGCTGAACGCCACCGTCACGGTGAGCGGAGGAGGTGGCGGCGGCGGGGGCGGACGCGGCGGGCGCGGGGGAGGCGGCGGCTTCGGCGGCGGGCTGGGGAGCGCCAATGCCAACATTGCGGCGCCGGCGGAGAATTTCGTGGCCGCCATGCGCCTGGCGGTGGAAATGTTGAAAGAGCCGGCGTACCCGGAAGCGGAATTCGAACGCATGAAGACGCAACGCCTCAAGGCGCTCGAGACCGTTCCCACCGAGCCGCAGCAGCTTGGCTCGGAGCTGCTGAACCGCCATCTGAGCCCCTTCGCGAAGGGCGACGCGCTGTACTCGCCCACGCGCGAAGAGCAGTTGGCGGAGGTGCAGAAGGTCACGCTCGACGACGCGCGGAAATTCCACGACCAGTTCTACGGCGCCAACTACGGCGTGCTGGCGGTGGTGGGGCCGTTCGACCGGGCGGCAATCGAGAAGGCTGCCGCCGAGCTGTTGGGCAACTGGAACACCGCCATGGCATACCAGCCCCTGGTGACGCCTTATAAGAAGGTGGAGGCCATCAACCGGAAGATCGAGACGCCCGACAAGGCCAACGCCGAGTTTCTGGCCGGCGTGCGCTTCCGGATGTCGGAAAGCGATCCGGACTATGCGGCCGTGCTGCTGGCGGGCTACATGTTCGGCGGGCCCATCACGTCGCGCATTTCCGACCGCATACGCAACCGCGAGGGCTTGAGCTACGGCGCCAACGCGCGCATCGCGATCCCCACGGAAGGCGATGCGGCGATGCTCTCGGGCACCGTGAGCCTGAACCCGATGAACGGGCCCAAGGTGGAATTCAGCTTTGTGGACGAGCTGGCGAAGACCTGGAAGGGAGGCTTCACGGCGGCGGAGGTGGCCGAGGCCAAGAAGGCCTACCTGGATTCGCGCCTAGTGTCGCGCACCACCGACGCCGCGCTGGTGGGCCTGCTGGCGGCGCACGAGCAGCAGAGCCGCACCATGAAATGGGACGAGCAACTGGAGCAGAAGATCCACGGTAGAGTAGGAGAGAGGGTGAGCGCCGAGGGCGCCGACCCCCTCTCCCCTCGTCGAACCGGACATGCGGATTTCCCGGCATCCGGCTCTCCTGAAAACTCTCGCCTGAGGCATGCACAGGCAGTTGTGCGGTATTGGCTCACAAATAAATCAACCCCAATTTCTGAAGCTGTTCATAGTAAGTCACCCCCTCCGGCGGTCGGAAGGGCCGCTGGCTGCGCCGTCTCAGGTGCTGCACGAGACGGTCGCGCACGTACGTGTTGATCCCTCGTAAGGCCACACGCGGATACCCAATCGAGAAATAGTTCGCCCATCCCTTCAGATGCCGGTTGATCTCCCCGATCAGTTGCGGTATCGGCTTGAAACATTGACGAGATGCCGTCATGTCGTGCAGCTTCGCCCGCTCCCGCTTCAGGGCCTTTTCCGACGGGAACATATTCAAGTACTTCTGATCGCGCCCTTTCAGGTCGCGGTCATACCGGAACGTGTATCCCAGAAAGTCCAGACTGGCTCCTTGCTCCTTCAGGTCCACCACGCGCGTTTTCTCCCGGTTGATCTCCAGCCCTAATCCGCTCTCTAGCCTCTTTTCGATAAACCCCACGAGTCCCCGGCTTTGATGGCGCGCCAGCACGACCAGGTGAGTGGGCCCGGGGAGTCTCACCCCGAGCCCCTCTCAGAACCGTACTTGAACCTCTCAGCTCATACGGCTCCCGCCATGGAGCCACGCCGCTCGCCCATCTGCCAGTGCGCCCACAACTTCGGATCGCGTCTCGAGATACGCGCGACCCAATGTGTCGCCCTGCGCAAATGACCGCGCAGCTTCTTGTACTTCCGCTCGGCCCAGCGGGCCAAGCGATCGATCCAGTTGACGCATCGGCGGATACAGCGCCGAGCGATAATACCGCCCGTAATATTGAAGCCAGCCTCGGATCTTCGGGTTGAACATCGGCACGGGCAAGACCGCGACGCCGGAGATGGCCCATACCGGCTCGTAGGCGATCACAATTCGGGCAAACTGCTGTTCGGTGAGGCCCGCAATGCCCGACCGCGTAATCCGCGACGTACGTGTGGCGTACTGGAAAGCCACGACCGCGTACGACCGCGTGGGTCTGACTGAGCAGTTGTTGAAGCAGGCACAACTCTCGCTCGATCTGGCCACGGAGCGGTACAACCTGGGCCTGAGCTCGATCGTGGAATTGAGCCAGGCGCAACTGAACCTCACCGCGGCGCAGATCGCCAGCGCCTCGGCGCGCTACGAGTACCAGGCGCAGCGCGTGGTGGTGGATTACCAGATCGGCGCGCTGCGGTAGGCCAACGTCGACTTGGCGGCACGGGGGCGCAGGGAGCTCGGCGGCCGGTCCATGAAATGCAGCTCGTCGAACAGCAGGATCGCCTTCAACAGCGTTGTGTAATCCACGAAGAAGTCAGGATAGTAAAGAACCCTGATTGGGTCGCGCGCCAAATTGCCCCCTCACCTTAGAGCCGTGCGCCCTCGCCGACACCGCCAGTCCTACTAGGCCATCGCCGCCTGTAAACTACCGTTCGATCCTCTCCGCCCGCAGCAACTCCTGGTGCAGAAAACCCGCACCGCGGACGCCGTTGTCGGTCATCAGGTCTGAAATCAGAATGATGGATTTGCGATCGGCCGGCGAAAGCTCAGCGCTCTTTTGCTTGAGAAGCTGACCAAGCAGTTCCACCGTATCGTCGCCGGTCGCCTTCCAGAACGCTTGATCGGATTTTCTCTCCTGCGCGATCTGCTCAAGCCAGGAGAGCGCGGGTCGCGGCAGGAGGTCGAAGCCGCCCTTCTTCAGGAAGGTTGTGACCGCGAGGTGGAGCGTGTGATGGCGTCCGAACTCTCGGATGACGCTGTTTGTCCTCGAACGCTTCCGCGTCGTCGCTATCGAACACCCCAGGCTGGTCCCATTGCTTAACCTTGGCGACTGCCTCATCGATCGAGACCAGCTCACCCACGACCCCATCATCGAGGGCCTTCTGTGCCCAGACAGCGACTGACGCAAACTCGCTGAGCTGTTTGTTCTCCTGTTGTCGGACACGATACTTCTCCTGCTTAAGCGACGGAGGGTCATTCCAGATCTTGACGTGCTTGCCGTCCTCGGTCGGCTCGGCCTTGAAATGTGCCGGGTCGCCCTGCTCTGAAAAGAGCGTCATTTTTTCACGCAACGCATTGAGGTGTCCCTCCACAGCCTTCTCTTCCTCGTAGCTGAGCGGCAAGTTCTCGGGAAAACTCCGGATTGCCGCTGCGTACCGGTTGATCAGGTCCTCGTCGCCGGAGCAGACGAAATACGGCACTAGATCACCGTTCTCTAAATACCGATACATTTGACCCGATTTATGTTTTAATGGGTCATGCCCTTCCCGAGGAAGCGCAGTCCGATCCAATTCAGCGAGCAGGAGATGCTCAAGCTGGAGTCCATCCGCAAGTCTCGAACCGAGGAGAAACGACGCACGCTTCGGGCAGCGTTTCTTTTGGATTCACTAACGAGGCTCCGCCTCAGACCGACGAGGTATATTTCCGCCGGGTCTGAAGATCGGGCATAATCCGGTAGATGGCTCCGGTCGACAGTGGAGAACTGCAAGCAGTTCTCGCCAATGATTTAGGCCGCCGAAGCGGCAGTCGATCCCGAGCGATCGGAGTCGTGCCGGAGCCAAAATGAGCGTATCACGATCAGTCGCCGAAGTTCTCCATGAGCACGTGACGTTGGAGGTCGAGGGAATCGA